>NZ_JAUBQM010000150.1:0-5585 GCF_036701245.1 Microcoleus sp. Pol14D4 | reverse complement strand
TAATTTTAAATCACCCTAACCTTCCGTCAGTCCTATCCTATGGTACTCTCGCTGCTTAAAAACTGTCCGAAGTATTGGTGGATTCAAATTTATTATATCTCGCCCAAATCGCAAAATAATGATACTAAAATTAGAAAAGGTAGGCACATATATTTTTCCTACGCTGAAGGTATGAAAATTTTTAGTCATCAAAGCCAGAACTGCGGAATGTGGGATTAAATTGACTTTTTGTTCAGGGACACGATAAAAATGTAAGTCAAGCCATTGACTGACTCGGACTTGTCCCAACTGTGGATGTTCGTCAATTTCGATCGCAGTATCCGCTTCGAGCCATGTGTTTGGGTGATTCAGCCTCATTTTTTGCCCGTGTTTTCGTGGCCTGCCACGGCCACTATATGCTGGTGGCGCTGACCACTTTCCAGGTATTCTTTCGGACTCGCATTAAGCAATCAGCTTGAATGTCTGCTTGCGCTAGTACCCAATTTGCATTGCCATATTCTCGGTCTAAGACTGCTAATACTGGGTTGACGCTTTGTTCACAGACAAGTTTGAGTTGGGAAGCTGCTGGAAGTATGGGTGAAGACCCACTACTGATTCTTTCATGAAGTAGGGGTAATGCCCAACTTCCTTGAGCTTCAGGTATCCAGGCAATGGTACTGTACCCCTGTCCAATAATTACGCCCCTCTGATATTCATGGGTTCTGTCTTTTAAGGTTTTGGCGGATGGTCTCCCCCACGCAGTATGATCGATCGCCACTAATATACAGCAATTTCCAGGTTTATGGAGTACGGTTGCAAGGGTTTGTCAACCATTTTGGTAAGTGTTTGGGATTAAGGTGTACTCTATTTGCGTGGAATCTGCTGTATGTTCTGTTGCAGGTACTTGCTGTTCTAATTGCTCTCGATATAACTCCATCAGTTTTTTTCGGTCTGGCTTACAGTCTTGTAAGGCTTCATAGATACTTGACCATTGTCGATTGAATAGCGGGCTGAGTGAAAATTCCGCTAAACATGACGCATTCGGAGTGGTCATCACTGCATCCATCAGCTCGAATGTGGCATCTTTCGCTTTCACCAATAACTCGTATGCTGCTTGACGAAAGTCTTTTAATCGTTCACTGTTCATTTAGGGAGTGGATAGGTTTTATTTTTCACCCTCATTCTCTCCCGGCGCGGTGGCTCAAGTTCTTCTTTTGCCACCGTTCTCATCTTTAGTTAGTCTAAACTACAGTGACTTTAATCCAATCGAATTATGGTGGTCACAACTCAAAGCTTTTTTACGTAAATTTTCGCCCACTACTACCAAGATGGTTGATGTTTTACTAGCTACGGCGCTTGACGCGGGTTAATCCACAGCACTTTAAAAACTGGTTTACAAGCTGCTGCTACTGTACTTCATAAACCTGGAATCCGCTGTATATACTCTTTTGGTGGGTTTAACCTTCCATAGTGTGTCCTGCCCCATTTCTGGGATGAGTTTTACCCGTTGTTCAGGTGTTAATGCTACCTCCTTGTTCACACCTGCTGTTCGTTTTCCTTGATTCAGTTGGATAACTTTACGCAATGACAAAATTAGATTATCGAAGCTTCTTAACATCAGTTTTGTGAGGCTTATGACCTGATTCCACTGACCGTTCTGTGTGGCACGATAAATCCGTTTCTTCAGATTCTTAACATTCTTGACGATTGATTTCCATTCAATCTGTGACTAGTAGTTAAGTTGTCCAGAGTCTCCGATAACCATAGTGGTTTCCATCTTTCAATCTCCGTTTAGTTTCTTTGAATCCTGTTTATAGTTTAAGACATGTCAGAAGTGGGCTACCATTTTCAGGCGGTGTCATGTTGGGATATTCCTCAACCCTTATCCTCTGCATTACACAGGGCGTTCGCTTTCTCTGACTTCCTTTACCCCCTAGACAATTCGGCTGTGATTACTCTTGGCTTACTCTCTTGTTTCGACCTTAAGAGAGAGTCTATTGGGCTTACCGTGTTTCGCTTTTTATGACCTGCGAAAAAGGTTGGGGTTCGACTCATACTCCGATTGCTTTTTGAACTTCTTTATTAGACAGCGAAACTTCTAATAATCAGCTATTTACCTTTTGGTTAAGGTGTTCCAGCCTGATTTCACTTTTTCGTGTATCACGGAGCTAGATTAGTCGTTTACTTATCGTTAACCCTTCCTTTTCTTCCTCTTGCATACACTACCGATTTAGGCTATCAGCTTAGATGCTTGTGTGGTCTGCACTCCAACGATTTTATTACTTACTTTCGTTGTGACCGGACTCGGATTGAGTCTTTTACACGAGGACTGAGGAGAAGTACCCCAGAGAGAGACGGCTCTCTACTCATCAAATGCGACTTTGCACGTCGCGCTTCACATTACACAGCCTCTTTCTGAGCTTCAGATAGGGGCTGTGTTGTTTTTGCTGATTAAGTTGCCATACCTGTTAAACTAATTTAGATCGCCCTCAACCCTCAACACGATTTGATGCTATGTGGGACAAAATTGCCGCACACATCTGTGAAACAACCGGAGAAACATTTTCTCTCCACAATCGGCGTTCTGTCAGCGGGGGCTGCATAAATCAAGGCTATTATATCAGCAGCAGTTCCCGCGCTTACTTCGCGAAAATCAATCAAGCTTCCCAAGTCGGGATGTTTGGAGCTGAAGCGCTGGGTTTGCAGCAAATGGGGGAAACCCAGACGATTCGAGTGCCTGAGCCGATTTGCTGGGGAATAGAGGGAAATTCAGCTTATATTGTGCTGGAATGGCTGGATTTGGGAAGTCGCGGTGGCGATCGAGCTTGGGAAGAAATGGGGCGAAAACTCGCCGAAATGCACAACAAATACACCCCCCCCAACCCCCCCTTGCTAAGCGCGAGAGAAGAGCCTAATTCGGGATTGTGGAGGGGAGTTTTTGGGTGGGATATTAATAATACGATCGGATCAACTATACAAATTAATAATTGGACGGCAAACTGGGCAGAATTTTGGGCAGAACATCGGATTGGTTATCAGTTAAAATTGGCTAGGCGTCGGGGCGGTCATTTTCCGCAAGGGGAACGTTTATTAGAGATGATTCCTGAATTGTTAGCTGGTTATGAACCTCAACCCTCGCTAGTTCACGGGGATTTGTGGGGGGGAAATGCGGGGGTGACATCTGCGGGGGAACCGGTGATTTTTGACCCGGCCGCATATTTTGGAGATAGAGAAGTGGATATTGCGATGACGGAGCTATTTGGTGGATTTCCGGCGCAGTTTTACCGGGGATATAATCAGGTTTGGCCTTTGGGTTCAGGGTATGAAGAACGCAAAAATATTTATAACCTGTATCACATTTTAAATCATTTTAATTTGTTTGGTGGGAGTTACGAGTCCCAGGCGAATCAAATGATTAATCGAATTTTGGGTTAGTTAAGAATCAAATTCTTTTTTAACCACAGATGCACGCAGATAAACGCAGATTTAAGGTTTATCTGCGAGGGTTACAAGTTTATTTCTGCTTAGCAGCAGCTTTTTTATTTGCCTCTTTTTCGGCTTTTTTAGCTGCTTTTTCTGCTGCAAGTTTTGCTAACTTAGCTAGCTCTTTTTCCTCAGCAATTTTATCGAGATAGTAGTGGTAATCTCCCAAATAAGGGCGAAATTCTCCATCCCGAATCTCGACAATTTTGTTAGCTACTTGGGAGATGAAATAGCGATCGTGCGAAACGATTATTACGGTACCGTCATAATTCTGAATCGCTTCTTCCATCATCTCTTTCGCCGGAATGTCGAGGTGATTTGTAGGTTCGTCCAAAATTAGCAAATTCACAGGAGTCAACAGCATTTTTGCCAAAGCTAGGCGGGCTTTTTCGCCGCCGCTTAAAGCGCCAACCTGTTTGAATACTGTTTCGCCGGTAAACAAGAACCGCCCCAACAAAGTCCGAACTTCTTCATTTTTCCAGTCGGGTACTTCGTCGTGAATGGTTTCGATCACGCTTTTATTCAAATCTAAGGCTTCTGCCTGATTTTGTTCAAAGTAACCGGGGATGACGTTGTGACCTCCCAATTTGACTGTACCTTCAGAAGGCTTTTCTAAACCCATAATAAGTCGCAGCAGGGTTGATTTTCCCGCGCCGTTGGGGCCGAGAAAGGCTATGCGATCGCCCCTTTCAATTAATAAGTCGGCTCCCAAAAATAGGATTTTTTCGCCGTAGGTGTGCACCAAATCTTCAATTATTGCTACTTCGCGGCCGCTGCGGGGTGCGGGGGGAAAGCGGAAATGCAAAGTTTTTAATCCGCCGGTGGGCGCTTCGATGCGTTCGATTTTGTCTAACTGTTTCTCGCGGCTTTTGGCTTGGGTGCTGCGAGTGGCGCTGGCGCGGAATTTTTCTACGAATGCTTGCTGTTTTTCGAGTTCTTTTTGCTGGCTTTCGTAAGCGCTGAGTTGGGCTTCTCTGGCTTCTGCTTTTTGCAGCAGGTAGGAGGAGTAGTTGCCGAGGTAGGTGCTGGAAACGCCGCGTTCGGTTTCCACGATTTGGGTGCAGAGCCGATCGAGAAATTCCCGGTCATGGGATACGATTACCATCGGAGTTGTCAGCCCTTTGAGGTATACTTCCAGCCATTCGATCGTTTCTAAGTCGAGGTGGTTGGTAGGTTCGTCGAGTAGCAGGATGTCGGGTTTTTGCAGGAGAATTTTGCCCAAACTCATCCGCATTTGCCAGCCGCCGCTGAAGGCGCTGACTAATCGATCGCCATCTTCGGGTTCAAATCCGATTTCTGGTAAAATTTTCTCGATTTGGGCTTCTAAACCGTAGCCGTTTAAGCCCTCAAATTGTCTTTGCAGCCGATCCATTTTGTGGATCAGTTCGTCGAGATTTTCTGGGGAGGAGTTTTCCAAGTCTCGATGGACTTGCATTAGGGATTCATGGACTTCGTTTGCTTCGCTGAAGGCACGCCAAAATTCTTCTTTGACGGTGCGAGTCGGATCTACTTCAAATTCTTGGGAGAGGTAGGCGATGTGTAAGCTGGCAGGGCGAATGACTTCGCCGGCGGTGGGTTCGATTTCGCCGGCGATGATTTTGAGTTGGGTGGATTTGCCGGCACCGTTAACGCCGACTAAGCCGATGCGATCGCCCGGTTTGACTTCCCAGGTGACATCTTTGAGTACGACGCCTGTGGGGTAAATTTTACTGATGTGTTCGAGTCGCAGCATTGTTGTGGAGACTGGGGAAGGGCAGGTTTAGCGGCGGATGGGATGCCGGCGCTGAGGTCGAGTTAATCTTAACAAATTTTAATTATATTTAGCGTCTTGCCAGATTTTGATTTGGTAGGAGTTACGCGAAGAAACGGGGTTTCTCTGAAAAATCGCAGATTCTGGGCTAGAGATATAGGAAGAAGCCGGGTTTCTGGCCTGGATGTGGGTTCAGGACTATTTCGTGGGGCGATCCTCTTCGAGGGCTTCGCTAACGGGCGATCGTGTTGTTTCAGATTGAATTTCTCGAATAATGGTTGAGACTTCTGCACATTAGACATCTCCAAAATAGTAACATTATGTGGTAAAAGAACATAAGAGACCTTTTTTTACACAGAAAGATGAGCGACAT
>NZ_JAUBQM010000149.1:0-5643 GCF_036701245.1 Microcoleus sp. Pol14D4 | reverse complement strand
AATATGGCTCAAGCTCAACGACTTGCTGGCTTTGGTCTTAACACACTCAAGGAATTATTTAGAATGAAATAGCCCTGCAATATCCTGTGAGCTATAGATGCCAGCATGACATAAAAAAAGGTAACTCATCACACAAGCGATCGCCAAAAACACCCCAGATTTTATTCCAAAAAATTTAATTACCATTAAAGTTCCAGCGATCGGTGTATTGGCAGCGCCACCAAAAACTGCCACAAATCCCATGCCCGCCAATAAAGGTGCTGGTAATGCCAAGATTAATGACAAAGCATTACCTATAGCAATCCTAAATGATTTTCTATATCTAGAGCAATCCTAAATGATTTTCTCTGTGTAAGTATATTGCAGAGCGTCTTCCATTTCCGCGATCCTTACCTAACGCTATTTAAGGGAGGATTTTTCCAGTATAATTTCATTGATTCTCCAATATTGATGAATTTAGGATGCTCTGGGTTGCACCTAACCCATATTACTTCTGAACGTAGCAATGCTGCTCTTACCCCCCAATAGCTACAATAATCAGTTGTGAACTTCTCCTTCTTTCTTAACTCTGCGTGTTCACTGTTCTTTGCGGTATATAAAAAAATACTCATGTTGAAACTTTACGAATATTCTCCCTCTGGGAATTGCTACAAAATCCGCTTGCTTTTAACTCAGCTTAATATTCCCTTCGAGCGGCTAGAAGTTGATATTATAAAACGAGAAAGTCGAACCCCTGAATTTTTGATTAAAAATCCTAACGGGCGTATTCCTGTTTTAGAAATTGAACCGGATATTTTTTTGTTTGAATCGAATGCGATTATGTTTTACTTGAGCGAAACAACTGAGTTTTTCTCCACTGATAAATTTGAACGCGCTCAAGTCATGCAGTGGTTATTTTTTGAACAGTACAGCCATGAACCTTTTATTGCTACTTCTCGTTTTTGGTATATGACAGGAAAAGCTGAGGAATATCGAGAAGCACTCCAACAAAAACAAGCACCGGGTTATACTGCTTTGGGGGTGATGGAACAGCATTTAGAAAACCATGCTTTTTTTGTTGGCGATCGCTATACTATTGCTGACATCGGTTTATTTGCTTACACTCACGTTGCGGGCGAGGGCGGATTTGATTTAACGAGATTTCCAGCAATTCAAAGTTGGATCGAGCGAGTAAAAAATCAACCTCGATATATTAGCATCACACATAAATAAAAGTTGTTCGTAGTAAGCACGAAGAATCCTAATTGACTAAAAGCATCAACTGAGGACTGAATTCCTTACTGCAAAATTATCATCTCCAATGGTTAATTACCAACAGCTATATTTTGCCTAGTCTCACTAGAGCGCCTCGCAGCATCTGCCACCTTCAAAGCGTACAAGCTACTAGCCTTATCCACGTACAAAGGTGTACCGTTTGATAAATATTCCAACACCATATCGGTGTCTTTGGCAAACAAACCGCGCCGCGTTCCTACTTTGATATTGCGGCGATTTTCTCCCTGAATTAATTGACCGGATTCTGGAGTGAAAACCAGCGTTCCTGCTTCTCCGTAGATGGTAAAAATGTTTTCTGACTGCCAAAAAGTCTCTCCCTTTCCATAAACAGCTTCAGCGACAACTCCATTGGCAAAGCGCAACTGTGCGTTGCACAAACAAGCTTTGTAGAAATCCGGCTGAGTGTCCCAAAATAGAGCTTGACAGTTAACACTTGTCACTTCCCCGAACAAATCGGTAAATCGGTGCAGTCGCGAAATTGCACCAACTAACGGAAACCCAAAGAGGGAATGTTGATAAGTCCACCGCTGTCGCGCTGGATGTTGAGGAGTCATAGTAAGGTAGCGGGCGTAAAAAACTTTACCGACTAATGGCAAAGATTCTTTGATTGCTTGGTGCAAACCGCCTAAGAGTTCGATGTGTTCGATGTGAAGGAGTTTTTGCTTTTGGGCGGCAAGTTCGATCGCCCTTTCTGCTTCAAATACGTCTAAAGATAGAGGATATTCCACCACAACGTGCTTGTCATTTTCTAGCGCCGCCAGGACGATCGCCCCGTGATCCCGATTCACCGTACAGACAATCACCAAATCTAAATCGTCTCTTTCTACCAGCTTGCGCCAGGAAACCGCAGGTTCTGCCCCAAAGCCTTGACAAAATGCTGCGGTTTTCTCCGGGGTGTGCCCAGCAACCGCTACCAAGTGCGATCGCCCATCAGCTTGAATTGTCTCGGCCCTCAACTTAGCGGCAAAACCAGTACCCACAATCCCCACGCGAATTGGAGAATTAACCGAAAAACCAAAGCGAGTATCAATATTAGTCATGGGATTTGAGATTTAAGATTTTAGATAGTTACAGACTTGCGGTGCAGGGCTTTAGGGTTCTACCGCGCAGATTTTAAGCTGTGGTTGTGGTGCGATTTATTCGATCGAGCCTTCAACACCCAAGTCTTGATGCGATCTAACTATACATTTGACCGCCTGCCGGGGCTTACCTTGTAGCCGGCCTTGCTGAAACTCGATCGATACACCGCATACCAACAAGCCTGTTTTTGTGCTGTAGGGATCAAAATAGGATTTTTCCTAGAAACCCGGTGGTTTAGCGCAAGTCTTGCGGCAACAGTATCACAAGGCTGAACCCAACATAGGTATAAGTAATCAAGATGAAATTAGAAAAAGTTATAACTAATCCCATTCAAATGTTTTGTAACTAAGTGTGTCAACCTCCCTTCTATCCCCTACTATCATAGAGGGAACAAACCTAAGAGCTAACCTCAAAGCTAATAGAGCCTTGAAGGTTGCATTAGGAAAAATTATAAATCTTGTTGAATTTTTGAGAGGATTAGTGCATGGCAACTTACAAAGTTACCCTCATCAGCGAAGCCGAAGGAATTAACCAGACCATTGACGTTGATGACGATACTTACATTCTCGATGCTGCGGAAGAAGCAGGACTGGACCTCCCCTACTCTTGTCGCGCTGGTGCTTGCTCCACCTGCGCCGGCAAAATCACGAAAGGCGAAATTGACCAATCCGACCAATCTTTCTTAGACGACGACCAAATCGAGGCCGGATTTGTCCTCACCTGCGTCGCCTATCCCAAGTCTGACTGTACGATCGAAACTCACCAAGAAGAATCGCTCTACTAAGAAAGGACGCTCTGCGTGATACCCTAAGAAACCCGGTTTCTCCTTTCCAAAATTAAGCTGAAATAGCGCAATTATGTTAAGAAACCGGGTTTCTGTGTCTAACACTGCAACCAAGCCGTCAGCAATGTCTCACTCCCATCTATGAATTCGTAGCTGTTTGAGCAGATAGCTGACCCAATAATTTTAGATTTTAGATGGCAGATTTTAGATTAACTGTGAAACCAATCTAGAATCCAAAGTCTAAAATCTAAAAGTTTTAGGACTAATATTTAGTCTCAAGCGAGAGAGACGAAAGTTTGTTTAGGGGCTAGGAAAATCGCCGACTATGAAGCAGAGTCTGATAAACTATTCGCGCCAAAATGTAATGGCATCGCTGAGGGGCACAACTTGAGCGCCGGGAAAATAAAAGCCCAGAATTTGAGATCCGTTCCAGCCCAAATTAGCCAAATTGTAAGCACCAGTCTGACTCATTCCCACCCCGTGTCCGAAACCGCCTCCGACAAAAGCATAACCGTTGAGAGTTTTGTCGGGATTGTAAATTGGTTCTAGGTAAAAAAGCGTGCTGATCGGCGGGTAAAAAGCATTGCGAATCTCGTCTTTGTCGATATCGATGGGGCCCAAGTCAGTTTGAACCTTCATTTTCAAAACTCGACCTGCAAGCGACCTTTCCACTACTTCAACCTGAGTGACAGTTTTAAAATTAGCCAGCGGGTGCTGTTTTTTCTGAAGATACTGTTTGAGAAATCCACCAATCGCGGTCAAAGAAGCGGGTTCGCGCCACCGAAAAGTGTCTTCTTTTTCTTCATTAAACCCTTTTTCCAAACTGATAAAGCGGCGGAAGTTGTTTTCGTCAGACAAACTCTGCTTGGACAAATCCCAGACATTGTTAGGGGAATCGACGATCGATCGCAAATATGGACGTTCCGCGCCCTGCCACACATCGTTAAAAGAGGCTGTCACGCCGCCGCTAGAGGCGGAATAGAGCGCGTCTACTAACTGATTTTCGTAAGTTAGCACCAAACCGCTCGTTTGGGCGATCGCCTTATCGCTTTGCGGGTAAACCTCCGTCAAACCTTGATAAACTTGGCAGTTAACATCAGCGCACAACTCATAATTATCCACAGCAAAACGGCGCAAATTTCTCAGGGCGTAGGTTCTCGCTAAAATAGTTTGAGCTACAATCGCAGCGTAAGGCGAAAAAGCCCCAATTTCGTGAGGAACAACACCCCGCAAGTAAGTTTCGGTCAGCACTTCATTCACTAAAGTATAAGTGCCGTAAGCATTTTTTTGGAGCCGCAAATTGCCGCCATAACGGCGAGTTTGTTGAATTGCTTTTTCTGGTTCAGTAGCTGTCGCCTCGTGGGTGGTTTGTTCCAATACCTCAATCACATTTTTCCCCGCCGTCACATCCAACTCATTGCGGTTGAAACGAAAGCCGTTTAAAACCCAAAATGCCTGGGGTACTTGTTTAAAAACTTTGGAATCCAAAAAAGCTGTTCTGTTCCCTTGAGCTTGCAAACTTTGCAACAGCCAGCGCCGCACCAAAGGAGAGTTATAAACATCTCTTTTTGCCCAAACTTGCCAGCGCAAAGGTTGAGCAATTTCTACTTCTATTCCCTGGGCGCGCCACTGATTGGCGCTGTCTTCAGCACTCTCAAAACTGCGGTGAGAACTTAGTACCACTCGTTCTTCTACTGCAGGCGTTTCCAGTGGTTTCGGGGCTATTTCTAACTTGATGCTAGCAGCAGTTTTGGTTTCTATGCCTTGAGGAGTTTTGTAACGCAAAGTTAAGCTGTCGCCCGGTAATGCTTTCAGCGTCAGTTTGTCGGTTGCTTTGGTACCAAACCGCTGCACTACGCCAATTTTGATCGGTCTATTTTGGGGAGTTTGGGCGTATCCCGCAGCGCTGAAAATGGGCAACAGGCACAATGCGGTGAAAACAGTGCTAGAAATGCAGCTAAACCATTTGTAATTGGGAGTGGGAGGTGCTTGAGCGAACACGGTTATCTGTCTCGCGATAGTTGAAGATGGGGGATTTTTGATTGTACGTTAGCACATTTGGCCGCTGCTATAGGGAAATTGCCGAAGATTAGCTGGTTTAATTGCCAGAATTCTGTTAAGTCGCTAGGCGCAAATAAACTTTACATCAAGCAATTTTGAGCCATTACCCACCCCACAATCTTATTATGGGTAATTCAATGAAAGCGAGTTTACCTACTTACTTGGTTTTTCCAATATTGGTAAGCCGCATAGGCTAAGGTGACAGCGCCGGTCACAATGGCCGCTTCATCAACCTCAAATTGCGGGTGATGGAGGGGATAGTTCGGTTTGTCAGTCAGTCCCACTCCTAAGCGAAACATGGTTCCCGGTGCGTGTTCTAAGTACATCGAAAAATCTTCCGCGCCCAGGGATGGTTCTGGTAAAATTTGGACGCGCGATCGACCTAAAGCTTCTAAAGCCGCAGTTTCGACTAATTGAGTGAGTTTTGGGTCGTTTTGGACTCC
>NZ_JAUBQM010000148.1:0-5663 GCF_036701245.1 Microcoleus sp. Pol14D4 | reverse complement strand
CATCAAAATCCTGGAAATCATTTTCGACTCCCCTCCCGTATTTTTGCTCGTATCATACCCTAATTCAGCAACGCCACTTTTTCAACATCACCGTCGATACCGCAAAAAAAAACCCCAAACCAAAATTGGTCGGGAGTTATTTAATCAGGGTGCATCTACTAATTTAGTCTCCCGTCTCACAGCACCTCTTTCAGGAAACTTTGGCAGAATTTGGGATAATTTTTGGCGAGGGCGTGCGATCGCCAAAAAAAACCCGGCCAAAATTGGTCGGGAGTTAATTAATCAGGGTGCATCTACCAATTAAGTTTCCTGAGAATTCGATCGCAATCCGGACACTTACCACTAAAAACTCAAAACTCTTTTCGGTGAACCAGAGTTGCACTAGCTTGGTCTGTCGGAACTAGCAAGACTTCGCTAATATTGACGTGGGGCGATCGCGTCGCGCAAAAATACACCACATCGGCTACATCGTCAGCAGTCAGCGGTGTCAATCCTTGATAGACATTTTTTGCCTTTTCTGAATCGCCGTGAAACCGGACATTGCTAAATTCTGTTTCCACCAAACCAGGTTCTATTTCTGTTACCCGCACTGGTGTTCCCAAAAGGTCTTGTTTCAACCCTTCGGAAATAGCTCTCACTGCTGCTTTGGAAGCGCAATAAACATTGCCTTTCGGATAAGCTTGGCGGCCTGCTATGGAGCCGATATTCACTACGTGGCCGAGGCCTCGGCTTACCATTCCCGGCACGATCGCGCGAGTCATGTAAAGCAAGCCTTTAACATTGGTATCAATCATTTCTTCCCAATCTTGGAAGTTGCCTTCGTGCAGTTTGTCTAAACCACGGCTCAATCCCGCATTGTTAATCAGAATATCGATGCTTTTCCAGGCATCGGGAAGCGCAGTTATCGCCGATTCCACTTGCAGGCGATCGCGCACGTCCAATTCTAGCAAATAAATCTCGTTCGCCGACGCAATCAATTTTGTTTCTACAAGTTCGTTTGCCAGTCGATCGAGCTTTTCAAGGCGGCGGGCTGCTAAAATTAGTTTTGCTCCTCCTTTGGCGAATATCTTGGCACAGGCTGCTCCGATACCGCTACTCGCACCTGTAATGAAAACAATTTGGTTTTGGATAGAAATCATTTTTTGTCAGTTGTTAGTTGACTGTTGACTGTTGTTGTCATTGGTTATTTGTTAGTTTTGTTATTTGTTAGTTGTTATTTGCTATAGCCTTTCTCGCTATAGTGAGGTATGTTTAATTCCTTTAATGATATTTTTTTATTTTCAAATATGTACCTCGTGTGACTAATAACCGCTATACCACTTACCACTTACTAATCACCCATTACCCATGCCCCATGCCCCATGCCCCATGCCCCATGCCCCATGCCCATAACACCTATTTTATTATTTGACAACTCGCAATCGCACACTAACTGTTGCAATTCCGCCTTGTCGCATCAAAACTGCTGAAACCCACCGATTTTCGGGAGTAGCCGGAGCTTTACCTACTTTAAAAATTCCCCCGGAATTTAGCAACTCCAGCTCGACTTCTGAGGGATTAAACAAGGTTTTGTCGCTAATGGGTTCCTCCAAAACAGTCCCTATTAAAATATCATCGCCGATCGGCTCTCGCACAATGGCATCAAAATGGTACTCTTCGCCCACCTTAACTTGATCCGGAAAATTCACTTGAATTGTAGGAGGATTTTGCCCCGAACTAAGCTGAGTTTGTTCTGCTAAAATCTCTTGACTAACTATTTTTTCACCTTCAAAGCGCTGCTGGGAACGGATGGTAGATTTGAGAATTAATTCTCTGCCATCCTTTTTTTGAGTGCCGGCAATTGTAGTTATGGTTTCTGCGAGAATAGCGCTACCTTCGGTTTTCCAAGATTTGATCTCGGTGCGGTAATTTAAACTCGGATATCGATTCCAGAGTTGGGTGAGGGCTTTTTCCATGCTTTGGCGGTTTAAGCCGTCAGAATGAGTGAAATTCGGGCTGTAAAATGCCATGACTGCTTTGACATCGCGCCGGTTGGCCGCTGCGTCAATTTCTGTTAGCACTTTTGTGAGTGGGGCAGGCGCATTTGCAGGGGTTTGGGCGATCGTTCGGGGAGTCGCCGCGATCGCACCGATCGCTCTTGCCGCACTAGGATGCAGCACGCCAGCACTTACCACTGTTAAACATAACAACATTTGAGCGATCGACTGCCCGCCGTTAAAGCCAAAAACGATCGCGCGATCGGTTTTTTTGTCCCGACGGCTGGAAAAATACTGAGATGCACTTGGCACTAAATTCAAAAAATTACGCATTAGATGATAATTTGGTTATTTGTCAGGGGTCGTAGCTTGGGCAAATGTTTGCCTGCAACGAAAACTGACAACGGAAGCAGGGACACGGCACAATCTAATTTTAGATGGCTGATTCAAAATTGGCTGAAACTGCCGGAATAATAAGCATAATAATCTAAAACCTCAAATATAAAATTGATCGACCTGTGGAACTTGTACTTGTAAAAAAAGAAACAAATACCTTGACAAAAGCCCCCCTCCGGTTGTTGGTTGCAGCTAGCGGCACTGGCGGACATTTATTTCCCGCCATCGCCACCGCTGGGCAGTTGAACGACTGTCAGATCGAATGGCTGGGAGTTCCAGACCGCATGGAAACCGAGTTAGTTTCATCCCTTTACCCCCTCCACACGATCGCCGTTGAAGGCTTTCAGCAGCGATTTGGACTCGGTACAGTGCGAATTTTGGGCGGACTCGCCGGCTCGATCCTTCAGGTGCGGAAGTTGCTCAAAGCGGGAAATTTTCAGGGAGTGTTTACTACCGGCGGTTACATCGCAGCACCGGCAATTCTGGCGGCTCGTTCTTTGGGCTTGCCGGTAATTCTCCACGAATCTAATGCCATTCCGGGGAAGGTGACGCGCTGGTTTAGTCCTTTGTGCACTGCGGTGGCGATCGGATTTGAAGCCGCGGCCCAACATTTACCCCGTGCGAAAACCGTAGTTGCTGGTACACCGGTGCGATCGCAATTCCTGACTCGCCAACCTCTAAATTTGCCAATTCCTGACAACGTACCTGTAATTTTAGTCATGGGCGGCTCTCAAGGTGCTGTCGCAGTCAATAAGTTAGTGCGCGAGTGTGCTCCGGCTTGGTTTGATGCCGGTGCTTGGGTGGTTCACCTCACCGGAAATAATGACCCGGATGCTGAGAGTTTGAAACACGAGCAATATTTGTCGATGCCATTTTACGACAATGTGGCGAGTTTGTTGCAGCGAGCGAATTTAGCAATTAGTCGATCGGGCGCGAGTGCTCTGACAGAATTAGCAGTGACGGGAGTACCTTCTATTTTAATTCCTTTTCCTCACGCCGCTGACGACCACCAAAGATTTAATGCGGAAGTATTTGCTAAAGCCGGCGCCGCCGTGGTATTCCGTCAAAGCGAACTGACTGCAGATGTGTTGCAAAGCAAAGTGTTGTATTTGTTAAGAGATTCCGAATATTTGGCAAAAATGTCTCAAGCCGCTTCTGAATTAGCGGTGACAGACAGTACAGAACGTTTGGCTAATTTGGTCAAAGAATTGGTGGTGAGGTGATAGTTTTTAGGAGTTTTAACCGCAGATGAAGGCTGATTAACGCAGATGAACGCAGATGCAGGCTGATGTTTTAGACGACGATATGGGAGTGGAGGAATTTAACTACTGATTCTAATCCTTCTTTGGTCTTCAAGTTAGTAAAAACAAAAGGTTTGTCGCCGCGCATTTTTTTCGCGTCCCGTTCCATCACGCCTAAATCTGCTCCTACATAAGGTGCGAGGTCTGTTTTATTAATTACCAACATATCAGATTTAGTAATTCCTGGCCCGCCTTTGCGCGGAATTTTATCGCCTGCAGCGACATCGATTACGTAAATCGTTAAATCTACTAACTCCGGGCTAAATGTTGCCGCCAAGTTATCGCCGCCACTTTCGACAAATACTAAATCTAAATCAGTGAATTTTTGTTCTAACTCTTCTATCGCTACTAAGTTAATAGAAGCATCTTCGCGGATGGCTGTGTGGGGACAGCCTCCCGTTTCTACGCCCAAAATGCGATCGCTCTCTAAAGCTTGACTCCGAACCAAAAACTGGGCATCTTCCTGAGTATAGATATCATTAGTAACAACCGCAATCTGGTATTGCTGCCGCAGCGCCTTGCACAAAGCATCAAGTAAAGCAGTTTTTCCCGAACCAACCGGCCCAGCAATTCCTACACGAAAAGCACCCATAGCGATTTTAGATTTTAGATTTTAGATTTTAGATTTTAGATTTTCTGATTTTTAACTGCGAAACAACCGAGTGTACTGAGTTTCGTGCGCCATGCTAGCCAGTCCTAATCCCCAACTGCAACTGCCAAGGTCATCATCTTCTAATTTTAAAACTTCTTGCGCCGTACAGCTAATTTGAGACTGCAAATCTAACAGTAACTGTTGACCGGCTGTTTGACCCAAGGGAATCAGTTTCACGCCCGCACTCGCCAAATTTGCAGCCCAACTGTACAAATATCCTAACACGGCGGCTTCCTCTTCTATCTGCCAGTTGGCGGCGGCAATGCCAAAGCCGATCGCAAAATTGCACTGATTGCTGCCAGATTCCACGAATTCTTTTACAATTGTTGTTAACCCAGAAGCAACTGGCGATTCCCTGCGGGATAGCTTCGCTTCACGCAAATCCAGCAGCAACCTGACCAAAGTCCGTCCCATTTGCCAACTTTGCAAGCGCAACTCTTCTGTTTCTTTAGTAGCAGTCGCCCAAGCATTCCAGTAATTGAAAGCCGTCAAATCGCGTATCTTTGCCGCCCTCAAAGCCCTTACCGCCACAGCGGCTTCTACTCGAACAGCCCCGAATTGGAGCGAATTTTCTAACCAATTTCTCAAAGTAATCTCGCTGTCGATCGCACCGGTTTCTACCAGACTTTCGATTCCCTCAGAATAACTATAAGCTCCCACAGGTGCAAAAGCTAGCTGTAACAAACATAAAAGTTGATTGTTCACTGTTGACTGTTGACTTCTTGAATTACCCAAACTAATTTGGTTATAAGCCCTCGGATTGCAGGGTGGGAGTAAATCTAAAATCTAAAATCTAAAATCTAAAATCTAAAATCTAATGGCTGTGCCCGTAAGCGCCAATTTCTGGCTGAAACGGCACAATTTCCTCTATTACTTCCAAACCCATTTTTTCCAGCATTCCCTGCAATACAGAGTCGGGAGAAAGCCTTAAATAATTATCGGCAATTTCTAAAGCTACGTGACGGTTTCCTAAATGATAAGCCGCCCGCATCAGTAGCAGCGGACTTGATGCGCGGGCTGTCAGCACCGGTTCGGGTTTTGCACTTACCAGTACCAAACAGCTACCGTCTTCCGACTGCAATAAATCTCGATCGCGCAGTACCGTACCTCTGGGCAAACTCAGGTGCAGCCTTTCCCCCGTTTCCGTCTCGAATCGGTGGCGGCTGCGAGTGCGATCGTCCGATGTCATTTGTAAAGTAAAGCTGACAATAGCATCGGGATTTGCAGGCAAATGTTTTGTGAATGTTAGCATTTTTATATTCTAAGCTGTTCGACATCTAAACTGCATCAACTCGCGTTACCTTTGTTTTTGATCTTTCGGTTCCATTTCATAATTAA
>NZ_JAUBQM010000147.1:0-5871 GCF_036701245.1 Microcoleus sp. Pol14D4 | reverse complement strand
CTGCCTATCTTTTTTTACCACAAGTTGGCTCAATCCTTACTAACTATGGGTTTGGGGCGGGTTGTCACCCCCCCAGCAAAAAGGGTTGACCAACTGGTTGGTTACTTTGGCAATGAGCACAATACCCCAATAGAGGATCTAAGGTATGAGAAAAAACGCACAAAATCAAACAAGCCATGAATATTGTGAGATTAGGTGACTATGATTTAGAAGTTGAACAACTTCCTAATCAATTAAGGCATCGGCAATTTGATGTTACCATAGTTAACAATCAGTTAGGACAAAAAACTAAATTAGCTATTAAATAATTAAAAAAGGAAAAAGGGCTAAGTTATGATGTCAATTCAATGGTTCTTTAACAAACGCCTCAACATCAAAATACTCACCAGTTGTGCCTTGAGTTTAACGCTGATTGTAACTCCGGCAGTTCTGGCTGGTTATGCACCTGGCAATCAAAAGCCTCCCCCTTCAGAAAGAAGCTCGGATGGAGGAACGACTAGAGGGTGTTCTGGAGGAGATATGCCACTAACCGTTCTCGCCCCTGTGAACTACATAGGACGAACGATTTCTCGATACCCTACGTTCGCTTGGTTTGTGCCTAATGATTCTGCCTCCAAGCCAATAAAACTAACGATTTACGAGTGGGTTCCAGGTGCTAAACCCCAACAAGTTCGCGAGATATCCTTGCAGAGTTCACCGGGAATTATGAAATTATCTCCGTTCTCGAATAGCGAACAAGGACTGCAACAGGAGAAACAATATCTTTGGCAAGTTGTTATCAATTGCGACCCAGATAACCCATCAGGCGATCTAGTAAGCGAGGCAACTATTGAGGTTGTAGCAATGCCTGCTGCCGTGCAAAGTAAACTCAACAAAGCAGTAAATAGCGTTGAGAAAGCTAATATCTATGCTGAGGCAGGTTTATGGTACAACGCGCTAGATGAAGCGCTCAAACTCGCCCAAGCGTCGAAACTGGGAGAAATAGGTTCAACTTTGTTAAAAGATTTGGCTGTGTCGGAAGCACCAACAACCACTTCACAATTGTCGCCAAAAGAACGGGACGCTCGCGCTAAACAAATTGAAACCTTGAAGCAGATTGCAGACAGTACACGCTAACTAACCTCTAAGCAGTAATGAAAAACAACACTTCACGTCGTGCAGTTTTACAAGGTTTGATGGCTAGTGCAATTGTTATCGGGTTTGATGTAGCCAATCGTTCTTGGGTGACATCTGCCAGTGCCATATCTTTGTTTGAAACTTTGCCACCTCTTTCTGGAGTTCTTTACTTCAGGGGGCGACAACGAGTCTAAAGAGGTTGCTCCATCAGCTTTATAGCTCTTAATTCCCTCTGATAAAATGCTCGCCCATTAGGAAATAAACTCATCATGGACTCTACCTACTCCTGACAGGAGTCCAAGGCAATAAACCAATTTTCGCCATATAAACCAATCCAAAACTTACTATGTCTTCTTCTATTTCTCCCTAGCTCTTTGAGACGGCTGTACAGTGCCTAATTAAATAACAGCGAGACAACTTTGTGTCGCTGAGCAAAACCTTCCCTCTTACAGGATTACAGAGAAAGTTTGCGAGCGCGTTCTAGCATTTGACGATCAGCATTGGCAAGCTAGATTGAGCCAAAAAAGCAAGCCAGATTTAGCGACGGCCTCTTTAACGGCACTCATATGTCTCCACGTCAAATAAAAAGTCACTGTACAGTTGATATCGTTTCCGGTTGGATGGGAATGATAAAGTCAAGGTCAATAATTCCTCCTTCCCCCGCTCCCCACTCCCCACTCCCCATCATTCCGGTGTAACCGGAAAGGAAAAAAATGCTAAGATCACTTGAAATTTTTAGCGATGGTCGCATCTACGAAATAAAAGACGACCTAGCCGTTAAAGTCACGGAGACAAATGGACAAGTAAAAGCATTAATTGATGCTTTAAAGTTTAGCGTGGCTAAAACATACAACATTCATCCTCCAGACGAACAACCGCCTGATGTGACAGAACGCAGAGGTTCAAAGCATATCAATGAAGAAGGCTTTAAGCTTCTGACTGCGTTTGAAGGATGTGAGCTGACTGCTTATGATGATGGCGGTGGAGTTTGGACAATTGGTTACGGACACACTGGCGATGATGTTTATGAAGGACTGACGATTAGCCAAACACAGGCAGAAGAATTGCTGAGGATAGATTTAGAAAAATTTGAATCCTTTGTTGAAGACGCCGTAGAAGCTCAGCTCAATGACAGTCAGTTTTCTGCACTGGTTTGCTTCTGCTTCAACGTCGGCCCAGGAAAAGACGGTTTTGGAGGTTCAACTCTTCTCGATCGTTTGAACCAGGGAAATTATCAAGGAGCAGCTAATCAGTTTCCTGTGTGGAATAAGGTAAATGGTCAACCCTGGCTAGGGCTGACACGCCGACGATTGGCTGAACGAGTACTGTTTTTGGGAAAACCCTGGCCGTCATTCTTAACCTATGAAGGAACAGGCGAAGAAGTAACAGGGGAAACAATCGCAGAAGCACCTCGCACTTTGAAACTCACCGAACCCATGCTCCAAGGTGAGGATGTTCGTCAAGTACAAAAAGCTTTGAAAGCCGCAGGAATCAATCTTGAACCTGATGGATTCTTTGGCAACGGTACTGACAAGGCAGTGAGGCAGTTTCAGCAGCAGAAAGGGCTAGCGGCGGATGGTGTTGTAGGTGCCGAAACTCGAAAAGAATTGGGGCTCTAACATACATTGTGTAACCAAATTCAAACAGATTGGAGAAAACCATGACAGACTCAAGCGATCTTTTATTTAATCAACCTGTAATTGTCGAAGCCTGTGAAGAATTTGTCCAACGGGATCGATTGGAAGTTAGAGGCAGTTTCCCCGGATTGCTCAAAGATGCACCGATGTCTTCGACTGCGGTGGTCAATGGCTTATCCCAGCAGTTGATATCTCAACTGCAATTGATTGTGCCAGATACCTTTGTCAGTTTTGATGATCTCAATGTAGACTTGCTGGATGCCGCCTTTCCCTATGTACAATCCCCAGCAAAACAAGCACTCCAGAAAGCGATTCAAGATCGAGGTCAAACGATGCAGGTTAACTCGGCATACCGCACTATTGCTCAGCAAATGCTGCTGTATAACGATCGCTTCAACAACCCCAATCCTGTAGGTGCGCCGGGAGCCAGCAACCACCAAACTGGATTAGCGATCGACATTGAAGATGCAACAGGCTGGGAAGTTTATTTGATGAAGTATGGCTGGAATCCCTTACCAGGCGATCCACCTCACTTCGACTACCAAGGTGGCGGCACGATCGATCTTCGCAGTCAATCAATACTCGCATTTCAGCAACTTTGGAATCAGAACAATCCTGATGCCAAGATTAGCGAAGATGGCGACTTTGGCACTCAAACCGAGGATGCACTTAATCGATCTCCTGCTCCAGGGTTTTCTAAAGCACCGTGGGATGACAAACCCAGAACGTTGCGATTGGCCGTGCCCAGAATGGAAGGCTCGGATGTACTCCTGCTCCAGGAAAGTTTGAAAAAAGCTGGCATTCTAGTTGGAGCTGATGGTGAATTTGGGCCGGGGACAGACAAAGCTGTCAAGGAATTTCAGCAAAAAAAAGGGTTGAAGCCAGATGGAATAGTCGGTCTCAAAACCCGTGAACAAATGGCTTAAGGTGTTCGCAATATAGTCAACAGAATTTTGAACTGAAAGATACGTCACTGAAAGGGTAGAGTTTTGTTAAAAGTTGGAACTAGCCGCTCCAAAACTCTGCTTAGGCAATAATATTCTTGTACTGTGCCTAATTAAATGACATCGAGACAATTTTGGGTCGCTGAGCAAAACCTTCCCTCTTACAGGATTACAGAGAAAGTTTCCTCAGCGTTCTAGCATTTGGCGATCGGCATTGGCAAGCTAGATTGAGCCAAAAAAGCAAGCCAGATTTAGCGACGGCCTCTTTAACGGCACTCATATGTCTCCACGTCAAATAAAAAGTCACTGTACAAAAACCGTGACTTAGGGGGTTACAGATATTCCGTAGATGCTATTCCCTTCTCCCAAAACGATTGGCGACAGCACTTTCGTCCGGTTTGGGACAAGTTGGTCAGTGCAAAACGACGTTACGATCCTAACAATTTGCTAACTCCTGGTCAGGGTATTTTTTAGCGACTGATTGGCGTTCTCACTTTGGTATTCCAGATGAAGATAATTTTTGGACTTGACTGAGCTTGACAAATTACTTGGTTTTTGGTTTTAACCGAACCGTATTGACCGCACCCTACAGCCAGTTACCGATGAGGATAAAGGGTGCTCGTTTTTGCAAATATATTCATTAGCTTAGCTCGGTTATTAATGTCAAAATAGTCGCTTGATTCTATCTATTTTAGCGTTGTTAGTTTACACAAAATCAATTCACTTCTTAGAGTAAGAGTAATTTTAAATTACCCCTTGCACAATTGTGCAATGATAACTACATTAAAAAGCAACAAAACATACAAATTTAAGCACTAATCTTGGCACAAACTACTCTAGTTTCATCCAATATACTTATTTATCGTATTACTACTACCAACCACACGCTCACCAGAAAAACCAAGGAGAAAAACAAAAATGGCTTACAAACTGGTTACTTTGGCAACTGTACACAATATTGTCACCAAAAGAACGGGAGGCTCGCGCAAAACAAATTGAAACCTTAAAGCAGATTGCAGATAGCGCAAGCTAGTTAACCAAATCTTGAATTTAAAGATGCGTTACTGAACTGGCAGAGCTTTCTCAAAAGCTGGAACTTGTGGCTTTAGAATGCTGGTGCGGCAGCAACGCTTTTGAAAAGAGACACTAAGCAAGGAAAGTAAAATGGCTGACCAACCTGAGAAAAGACCTAACATTCATGCTCTCCTAATTGGGATTAACTACTACAAACCCAACCGCTTGTATCCAAACCTTAAAGGGTGCGTGCGTGACATTAACTTAGTAGATGACTACCTCAGACGAACGTTACAGATTCCAGCAGAACGAATCCGTAAGCTTACTTCTCCAAATCGAGAAGACTCAACTCTTTCAGAAGTTAGGGGTGGAATCGAACCAGATGTTTTGCCAACTTACGAAAACATCGTCAATGCGTTTAATGAAATTACTGAGAAAGCTCAAACGCAAGAATTAGTTTACATTCACTACTCCGGTCATGGTGGGCGTGCAACCACCATCTACTCAGAGCTGAAGGGGGATGGACAGCATGACGAGGGAATTGTCCCAATGGATATTGGCGAACAAGATGGGCGCTACCTCCGGGATATTGAGCTAGCTACATTGCTAAAACGCATGACGGATAAAGGATTGGGTGTCACTGTTGTTCTGGATAGCTGCCACTCCGGTGGTGCAACTCGCGGTGATTGCGCTATTCGCGGCTCACAGGAGGAGGATACGGCAGATCGTCCCCAAGATAGCCTGGTCGCTTCTCGCGAAGAGTTAATCGAGAACTGGAAATCGCTGGTTGAAGGATCGAACCATACTGGCTGGGTTCCAGAGTCCGAAAAGTACGTAGTGCTAGCAGCTTGTCGTCCAACCGAATATGCTTGGGAGTATGCGGAGGAAGGAAAAGAGCGCCATGGTGCTTTAACCTACTGGATGATTGACAGCTTGAATACTATTTCTGGAACGCTGACCTATAAAACCCTGCACGATCGCATCAGTGCCAAAATTCAGAGCAAGTTTCCCAATCAATTACCCATGTTGTTGGGAGAAGGCGATCTTTCAGTGTTTGGTAGCAATCTGATTGCTAATCGATACACGTAATTGCTCAACCCCCTTGACAAGAGAACGAGATAGACATTAGATAGAGGAATGAAAAAACTCCCTGACCTAAA
>NZ_JAUBQM010000146.1:0-6014 GCF_036701245.1 Microcoleus sp. Pol14D4 | reverse complement strand
CTGCCTATCTTTTTTTACCACAAGTTGGCTCAATCCTTACTAACTATGGGTTTGGGGCGGGTTGTCACCCCCCCAGGCTTTTTTATAAAAATTATCAATGTTTGTTTACAGATTTAACTGCAAAATGTATTTACCATCAAGCTCAAGCAATAATAAAAAAAAATATAAAGAAAAAACTGAAAATCCATAATTAATTTTATTTGCGACTCTTCAGAATAATTTGTATTAATCTGTTGACGATAGCAGCTAAATTGCCCGATAGCTAGTTAAAGCCAAAGTATTGCTCTAGAAACTAAAAAGCCTGAATTATTGCTAATTAATATAGTTAGTAGTATGTTTGCGGTTGTCGATCGCGCCAATGTGCGATCGACAACCGCACGAGCTGCATTATCAAGAAACTCAAAATACTAATGCGCTTATTCTCAAGTAATTTTCCGCACAACCTACAGGATGTTTGGCCGTGGTGCAGCACTCAACCCAAGACTCAACTACCGATTTAGTTCCATCTGAATTTCCCAAACAGTTAGATATCGGTCAAGTTTCTGTCTACGGACTGAGCTTTTTATCCGCTGGTTTATTTCTGTTTTTACCTTTAGTTAACCTACTGCATCCGATCCCTTGGCAGCGGTAGATGGGAACCATTCACGGCATGGGTGCAGTGTTGGCATTAGTGGTAATTGTTTATACGGGACATTTAACTTTTCCCTTGCGGCAGGTTGCCGATAAAATCTTGCCACACATGGGTACATTAGCTTTTTGGGAAACTCCAGGGAGATGCACCAAATTGTTTGGGTTAGCGTCGGAGCTTTGACTCTTTTATTTATGACTTTTCCCATCGCAATGTGGCACATTAGCCAAAAAGAACAGTTTCGCGGTTTTCACCTCAAGTCTTTGACAATCGAGCAGCCAAATCCCGCTAATACTGTTGCTAAAGGGGTGGCTCAGCCAGCTATTGCCCGTAACAGTGCGCTTCCGGCTGCAAATAATTTCAGTTTACTTGTTGACAGCCAAAAAAATTTACCTGACAAGTCTCCAGACGTTGTATATTTCACTAATACGCCTACAGAAATGGCTATGGCCAGTAACCCTACAGATAAGACTGTCCAAGCTGTACCTGTATCAGCAGCCCAGCCGAAAGTTTAGGCGGTAGATGGAACAAATCAGACAGCAGAAATTACGGATCGCGTAAAAATAGATCAGTTAGCTCTAAAACTCTACGATCGCATCGATCGAAGTTGGCAAACTAGCCCTACGTTCAATCAAAATTTAGTGTATCGAGTCAGTACAAGTCAAGATGGGGCGATCGGCAATTTCGAGCCTCTCAATCAACCAGCCAAGGATTACACCCAAGAAACTCTTTTACCAAATCTGCTGAAATCTTCCAAAACTAGCAGCGGTAACAGTGCAGCAGCATTCTTTAAGTTTACTGTAGTGTTTGCTCCTACTGGAACCTTAGAAGTTAACCCGTAACTCACATACAACATCTCTCCGGTAAGGTGCGCCATCAGCACCTTACTTTTCATTTTTAACTTAAATGTGGTATTATAAACAGCGCCCTCTAAGGCCTGCTACTTCTAAAACAACAAATGAAAGAACTTGACGAGAAAAAAACCCAGGAACTGCTATGCACCATCATGGAATGGGAACTTGCAGGTGTCGTGCGCTATACCCACTATTCACTAATGGTGACAGGGCCAAACCGGATTCCCATCGTGCAGTTTTTTAAAGCACAAGCAACGGAATCCCTACTCCACGCCCAACAAGCAGGAGAAATTCTCACAGGTTTAGAGGGGCATCCCAGTCAGAAAATTGCTCCTATCGAAGAAAGCTACAAACACTCGGTGAAAGACTTATTGGAAGAAAGTTTAAATCACGAGAAAAAAGCGCTTAAAAAGTATAAATCTTTACTTGAAGTTGTGACTGACTCCAGCGTTTATTTGGAAGAATATGCCCGCAATCTAATTGGACAAGAAGAATTGCACCAAGTAGAATTGAAAAAAATGCTGCGCGATTATAGTTGATTTAATCATTGGTTATTGGTTATTGGTGATTTGTTATTTCCAATGACCAATGACCAAGGCCCCATGCTCATGCCCTCTCCCCCATGCCCCATGATTATAAAAAATGAATTTTAGTGAAGCGCTACCGACTTTTGTAATTACCCTGCGCGAAGGCGTAGAAGCCGCCTTAGTCGTCGGAATTGTACTAGCTTGCCTCAAAAAAGCCGAGCAAAGTCACCTCAATTCTTGGGTTTATGCAGGTGTCGCAGCCGGCATTGCTGCTAGCGGTTTTGTCGGTGCTCTATTCAATGGGTTGCTGGCAGTATTATCAACCTCCGAGCAGCCTTACGCACCAGTAATTAAACAGCTATTAGAGGGCGTGTTGGGAATTGTGGCGATCGCAATGCTAAGCTGGATGCTAATTTGGATGACTCAGCAAGCGCGCTTTCTCAAAGCAGAAGTTGAAGGAGCAGTTACAGCAGCTTTGACAGAAAATAGCAATGCCGGCTGGGGCGTATTTGGCTTAATTTTTATTGCGGTACTGCGCGAAGGTTTTGAAACAGTTATATTTGTCAGTGCTCAGTTTCAACAAGGTTTGAGTCCCGCTTTGGGAGCTTTGGGCGGTTTGACTGGGGCAGCAATCATTGGCGCGCTACTGTTCAAGTGGGGTGTCAAAATTGATATCCGCCTGTTTTTCAAGTTTATGGGGATTTTGTTGCTGTTAATCGTAGCAGGTTTGGCAGTATCTGCACTCAAACATTTTGACCAAGCCGCTGGGATTTTGTCCCAGATGAATAGCAAGTATGCAGCGATTTGTGTTTATTACGATCGCCTCGCACCACTCCACTCTTGTATTTTAGGCCCGATGGTGTGGAATGCAGCGGAAACTTTGCCCGATCGGGAATTTCCGGGAGTCGTTCTCAAAGCACTATTTGGATACAGAGATCGACTTTATCTCGTCCAAGCGGCGGCTTACACAATATTCTTAGCCACCATCGGGGGTCTTTATTTCCAAAAATTAGGCTCTAAGGCGACTATACCAAGCAAAAATACTCAGCCAGCTCGATCGCAAACTCGCCCTCAGTAGGTATGCAAGCGGTTGTTTTGCTGATTCCAGGCAGATTAGAAAATCAGCCCCACCTGCAAAAAAATCGGCTTAAAATTTTTAGGTGACGGGATTGATTATTTGACCTTTATCGGATTCTATTAAACAATAGAATATATTTTGTTTTTTTATCAATACTTATATTGATATTATTTAAATGTAGCGTCAACACCCGAAAGAAGTAAGCACTACCCCTCAAAAAACACTAAAGTTTTTTAATAAAAATTAACCTGTTCAAAAAATTAACAGGTAACAGTTAATGGTTAACTGGGTTCTGCAAGACGCGGGCTACCGTTAGGGGATTCTGTCAAGTCGCAGGCGCACCCTCCACAAGTTGAGGCTGTTCTTGCCCGTAAAAAATCGGCCCCCAGCAAGATTTTTGGCGAACAGTTTTGTGATATGCGCTCCTAGGGCTTATAATTAGTACAAGAATATTTACACAGCCCGCAAAGTTCTTAATGAACCTTATAATCCTTAATGAAGCTTAAAATTAAAAAATTGTTCGTTAAAGTTACCTGGAACCCCCAGAAGGCTGTAGGCTCTGCCATTCGGTTAGCGGTGAGATAAATAATGATGCCCCGGATACTTGTTATTGATGATGACGCGGCGATCGCCGAACTTGTAGCCGTCAACCTAGAAATGGCTGGCTACGAAGTCACCCAGGCAGAAGACGGCATCAAAGGTCAGGCACTAGCCATACAACTGCTCCCCGACCTGATCATGCTAGACCTCATGCTGCCTAGAGTAGACGGGTTCACCGTATGTCAGCGTTTGCGGCGTGACGAGCGCACCTCAGACATTCCCGTCTTGATGTTGACAGCCTTAAGTCAAACTCAAGACAAAGTAGAAGGCTTCAACTCCGGCGCCGACGACTACCTGACCAAACCATTTGAACTAGAAGAGATGCTAGCCCGAGTGCGAGCTCTACTAAGGCGCACAGACCGCATCCCCCAAGCTGCCAAACACTCCGAAATCCTGAATTACGGCCCGCTGACCCTTGTCCCCGAAAGGTTTGAAGCTGTTTGGTACGATCAGACAGTCAAACTGACCCACCTAGAGTTTGAGTTGCTGCACTGCTTGCTTCAGCGCCACGGTCAGACAGTTTCTCCCAGCGAAATTCTCAAAGAAGTGTGGGGTTACGACCCCGACGACGACATCGAGACTATTCGTGTACACATCAGACACTTGAGAACCAAGATGGAACCCGATCCCCGCCATCCTAGGTACATCAAAACCGTATATGGGGCTGGTTATTGCCTGGAGTTGCCCAACAATGAACAAGTAGCTGAAGAAACCAAATCCTCTGCTTGAGTTAGCGCGCCCAATCCAACAAGCAGTTAAAAATCCCGCTAGAAAAGCCTGAGAGCATTTGCTCTCAGGCTTGGTTGTAAGGAGAAGTGGAGCGATGTTAGTTGTTGCAGACACCTGAAATCGAGGCGGTAGCGAGGCGGTGGAGGCGGCCCCGACTCCGGTCTTGAAAGTGTTAGATCGCAAGCTGCCGCCAGAGATGTAAAGTTGAGTCAAATCTAGATACAATAATAGTTAGGATGCGTGGTTTAAAACATTCCATTTGCTGCTAATTTATCTGTACCTTCATGTTTTACGAACCGCCGCAACTTTAGGGTAAAATCAGAAACATTAAGCGGAGCACCAACAAATTTAATTCGACAATTTGGACTTGTTAGATATTCCTGAGAGAGCGCTTCGTTTATGATGGCGAATTTCCTTTGGCTGTGACACAAAAAGAAGCTATAGCAATCCTAAATGATTTTCTAGACCTAGAGCAATCCTAATTAATTTTTTCCGTGCAATTATATTTATGTATTTTGGGGAAATCAAATTTATGTTCGTTAGTAAAAAATTCTCTCCAAAAATTTGACAATCTTAAAAGACATACATAAATACCAATACTTTCTTAAAAAGTTTTTAGCCTGTAACCAAATATCTTCAACGGGATTTTGTTGGGGAGCATTGGGAGCAAATAAAATACAAGTAATTGACCACTCATCAGGCTCTTTGTCACCATTTACTTCTCATAAAAAATCTCTAAATTCGCCATATTTATGATAACTGGCTCCATCCCAAATCAAGATAATCTTGCGATTTTTATATTTATCTTGTAAGTATTTTATAAATTTAACTGTTGATTTTCCATCCCCAGATGGATGGCTCTGAACATGGAATTCTTTGCTTTGATAATTGAGTGCGCCAAAATAAGTTTGTCTATCTTTTTCATTGGTAATTGGGACTTCAATTCTGATTTTTGATTGACCCCACACATAACCAGTTAGATCGCCATGAAGTAGATGACATTCATCTATAAATAATACTATTATTTGCCCAGATTCTATGCCAGCCTTGTTTTTGAATAAAATATTGTTAATTTCTTCCGTCTTTTTTTTACCAGTTCTTCATCAAATTTAGGATTGATTTTTTGAGTTTTTTTCCAACTAATTTTCGCCCGCTCGAAAAGTTCATAGTAACTCTGTTTTGATTTATAGATCACACCAAACTCTCGCTCTACATAAGTAACCAGCTCATCTAAATTCCAATATTCTTTATTCTTTAGCCACTCAATTACTTCAGTCTTTTGTAGAGCTGTTAAATACCCTTTTGACCCTTTATGCCCTAGCTTGATTCCTTCGATGCCTTTGGTTTTAAATTGTTTTTTCCAATGACCAACAAAAAATTCACTTACACCGAGAATTTTGCTAATCTCATGGTAGAACTTGCCTTCGACAGCCATCCTTACAGCTATTGCTCGTTTCAGTTCTCTTGCATCGATATCACTTTTAATGAAAGATTCTAATTGAGTTATTTCCTTTTCCATATCGTAACTGCTCACCGCAACTGCATTGCGGTATCGCCAATGATGTCAGCGATAGGTATGCACTCCAGATAGGTGGTAT
>NZ_JAUBQM010000145.1:0-6043 GCF_036701245.1 Microcoleus sp. Pol14D4 | reverse complement strand
GTGATGCTATATCTGCCCATTCTTGTGGCTTTTTCATGCCTTCTCTTGTTCCCCAATCAAAGACCTGAATCCTTACGCTGCATTCTTTTCGGAAAGTGATGTAATGTTAAGGCACTAACCTAGAATAAATCATCCTTAAGATAGAAGCCAACGATACATCTCCGGGTAGATGAAAAAGCCGGGGAGCAAAGTAATAATTGATACAGTGAATTGTTAAATAAAACTACCAAGGAGTCGGCTATGTCTGAAATCAATACAGAAGTCAATAACACTGAAAACTTTGACGCTCAGCAGATCACTGAAAACGCGGAAGCTGGAGAACAAAAGTTGCCGACCGTTGATGTATCAGCAGACTACGAAGCTTCAAAAGAATTCAGCGTTAGTGACATCGATCGCACAGGTGCCGGCGCTCAAGCTGCCGCCGCTGCAACTGCACCTAAATTTCCTATTCCCGCTGCTCAAGATAATAGTGCAAAGCCGGCAGATAAAAGCGGCAATCCTAATGATTTTCGTTCGATGGCTCAGGAAATTAAGCCTGCTGGTACACCGGGCGAAGTTACCGACGATTTGATGCAGAAAGCGATCGATCTTGGGACTCCCGGCAGTTAATTTAGACATTCTCCATCCTATGCAAAACCTCTGTATTGTAGGGTGCTGATGCCCCGCCTTACCCCTATAATTCCCGCATCAAATCACGTTTTGCATAAGTCCTGAATTGTCAAGTGAGTGTACGATAAGCTGCCATACAGGAAGGACACAACATTGTTGTGTCCTTAAAGGCTGCAATAGAGTAGGGAGGCAATATTGTTGTTTCCTTAAAGGTTTAATTTTAAGTCGATCGCCAGACAAATTTTGCCGACAGCGCGATCGCCCAAAATTTCAATTACTAAATCCACACCATCCCCCTCAACCATCGAATTAATAAATAAATCGGGATGCAGCGCTTTCCAGAAATATTCAACAAACCGATTAATCTCAGCTTCTGACATTCCCGACTTCCCCGCCGCCATCATTTCCCGTTCCGCCTGATTGCGCCACACTTGAGAAATGCGATAATCTTGGGGATACAAAACCATCAACCGATCTAATCGGTTCCACAGCGGTAGATAGTCGTGCAGCTTCGCATTCATATCGCGCGCAAACTGACAGTCGCTTTCTGTGGAAATCGGAAACGGTGCAGTCGCCAAAAACTCGTTTAATTTGGCATCAACTACCGGATTCACACCGACAAACCAACCTTCAAAAAGTATAATATCTGCACCGGAAATAATTTCGGGTTGACTTCTATCTCCTGCACCTCCATAGGCAGATTTGTCAAACCTGGGAATTTCTATATTTTTATTAATTAAATCGGGTTTGAAGGCATCAGATTTGGGATTGTCAAGTCCTGCTAAATTGTGAGTTTGAGAACCGCGCAACTTGTCTAAAACTTCGATGCCCAAGTCAATATCGTGAGTGCCGGGAGGGCCGCGCCAAATTAAACGCGGGTCTGCTTTTTGGAGTTGTTGGCGATCGGCATAAGTCTTGTAAAGATCGTCTAAAGAAAGGCTGACAGTAGAATATCCCAATTTTCGCAGAATCAACCTCAAAACTTGGCATAAAGTAGTTTTTCCCGTTCCTTGCACTCCTAAAATTCCTTGAATTAGAGGACGGTTTAAACTTTGTTTTGCAGCCGATAATTGCATGGCCAGCGGCAGCCACAGATTCCAGAAAGTTTCGAGGAAAACAGTTGACTTTACGGGAAAAGTATGCAGTTCGTCAAGAAGAGAAAAGAATAAATCGGTTTTGCAGCGGACAACATCGGCTACATTGTCGGGAGTAATGCCAAAAGCGCGCGTTAGCGAAGCCCTCGAAGAGGATCGCACATCATCCGCAAGTTCCCACAAAGCTAGGTGGTCGAAGTCGGCAGCGATCGGGCGATCGCCGGCTTGCCACCGATGTAAAATTTCAACAGGCGTTACAGTCGATCGATCCATCTTCTCAAAACTCTTGATGCCAGAGCGGGTTTTGTACAAATCCTATCTGCAATTGACAAATATTTGACCCCACTCAAAACGGATAAAAGCCCCAACTCCGCTCGTGGAGAGTTCAAAAATTCCGACCCTAGTTCAAATTAAGATTTTTTTAAGAACACGTTTATATAAATACTATCGACAGCAGACAAATATTTCACCATTTTTTAAGAACCTAGTTTGAAAGCCTCGACAAATAAATTGTAAGTCAGACCAATTTTCAGAGCATTGAGCATCTCCACCCACAAATAACCTGCCGCAGGCCGCGGGCCGCCGTAAACCAGCCAGTTCACCAACTCGGTCAACAACACCAACAGCCCGGCCGCGATAATATCCCAATCCGCAGATTGTCCCGCGATGGTCGAAATAGCAGTTCCCAAAAAAGTGCCGAACAGCAGGCTAATTAGCAGGAGCGAAATCCGCCGCCAAGGATTGCTCAGCCAGCCACGGAAGCGATCGCCCAAAACATCAATTAATCTGTTAATTCGGGTATTCTGCATAAAAGTTATACGATTTGAGATTTGAGATTTGAGATTTGAGATGCGGAATGACTTATGAATATTGGGGTTGGGAGTACGGGCCTATAGTGGTACTCTTTTTTTCAACTGGTATTAAAAGCTATACCGATGAGTAAACAAATGACCCTCCCGACCAACTCCAAATCCTTACCGGAGTCAGTATGTCGCCATCTAAAATCTCAAATTTAACATCTAAGATGGTATTGAGCGATCGCGGACTTATAGCCGAGAACGCTCAAGTAATGTAAGTGTAACTGTATCTTGTGGCACAGCAGACCCTGGTTTTACATTAAAAATAGTTAAGACTAATTTCGGGTGCAGTCTATCCTTTAAGCCTAAAATTTATGAATCTTAAAATTTACCAGATCGTAATTGGAGTGTCGATCGTCCTAATTACAGGAATGTTTCTAGGACGTTTTGAAATCACTATCTCCAACGGTTCAAATCAGTCCAGCGACTGGCCCTCACAAGCCACCGCACTCCCCCCAATACCCCCCGTTTCCCCAGTCGCGACAGCTTCTGCCGACACCGCCAGCGAGCCCAAGCCCGACTCAACACCAACCCCCCCAGAGCCAGAAGAGGAATTGCTTTCCTCAGTCCCTGTAAATGCTAAAGCCTCCGGCCTTTTGCGCGTCAGCAACCGCAGCGAACACCCAGTGCGAGTAGCCCTGCTGTCGAAACGGCAAGCCAAGGAATCCTATGGAAAACCCGCGCACTGGGATTTTGCGCCGGGGGAAGGCGGCGGCAAGGGACTGATGCTATCGCTGCCGGAGGGCAAGTTACAAGTCAAACGAGGAGACATTCTGGTGGTTTTTGCTCAGGATGGTTCTCGCCGCTACTGGGGGCCTTTCGTCGCCGGGGAGACATCCTCACCCGCTTGGAACAGCACAGCCGGAGAATGGCAATTAATTTTGCAGCCGTGAACCCTTAGCTGCAGGTGCCGAGATTTTAATCGAGAAACACGGTTGATACGGTCTTATTGAGAATAATTCGGCTGTGTGAGGTTAACCTCACATAGCCGAATCATTATAAATACCAGGCATCTTGCCTGTTCTACAAAGCGTGAATTTTGTTGTGGGGAGTAGGAGCGGGGTTGCTCTAGCCCGCCCATAAAAGCCTTATTGAGAATGGTGTAACATCTCAGTTGAACCGCATTCGATCGAATTGGGAGTTTCGAGAATGCGAATCTTTCGGTAGACTCTCTATGCGAGCTAAAATTTTAAATCTAAAATCGCAGGAAGTTTCCGTGAAGGAAGTTATTAAAAATTTGTCAGAGTTTAGAAATCGCCCGTTAGCGAAGCCATCGAAGAGGCTCGCACCTTTGCTGCTATCAATTTTATGGCTGTGCGCGATCGCCTCTGTGGCTTTTTTGTGGAACCTCGGCAACATAGGCTTAGTTGACGAAACCGAACCGTTGTTTGCCGAAGCCGCGCGTCAAATGACCGTGACAGGGGATTTCATCACTCCTTATTTCAACGGCGAAACCAGGTTTGACAAGCCGCCGCTGATTTACTGGCTGATGGCCGTGGCTTACCGCACTCTGGGCGTTAACGAATGGGCCGTGCGTCTTCCCTCGGCATTGTGCGCGATCGGTCTGACTTGCCTGGGATTCTATACCCTATCGAAATCGAAGGAAGAAGGAAGTTCGGCAACGGATTCTGTAACGGATTTAACGGATGTCAGGAAGAAGGAAGAAGTCCGATGGAAGCCGGAAGAAGAAACAGAGAATAACAACTCTAAACTCAAAACTCCCCGTCTTCCCCTCTTTTTTTCTACTCCTTGGATTGGTGCGGCCCTAATAGCTTTAAATCCCCAAACTATTGCCTGGGGACGGACTGGCGTTTCAGATATGCTATTAGTCGGCTGTATGTGTTCGGCACTTCTGGCATTTTTTCTCGGTTACACTCTAGAAGAACAGAGAGAACAAGCAGAATTTTCCACTGTTTCCGCTTCGCGATTTCCGAATAAGTGGTATCTGACTTTTTACGTACTAATTGCCTTAGCAATTCTGGCTAAGGGGCCTGTGGGAATTGTCGTCCCAGGACTGATTGTTGGCAGCTTCGGGCTTTATTTGGGAAATTTTCGGCAACTTTGGCGCGAAATGCGTCCGGTGTCGGGAATCTTGATTATTTTGGCGATCGCCCTGCCTTGGTACATTTTGGTTATTTTAGCCAACGGTCAAACTTATATTGACAGCTTTTTTGGCTATCACAATTTCCAGCGTTTTACTGGAGTAGTCAACAAGCACTCGGCGCCTTGGTATTTTTACTTTTTTGTAGTGCTAGTTGGTTTTGCACCTTGGTCGATTTATTTGCCGGTGGCGATCGCCCGCACCCGTTTTTGGCAGCGCAGTTACTGGCGTCGTCAACCGCGATCGGCTCAGTTGAGTTTATTTGCCCTATTTTGGTTCGGCTGCATCTTTGGCTTTTTCACGATCGCCGTGACAAAATTGCCGAGTTATGTATTGCCTTTAATCCCCGCTGCTGCGATTTTGGTAACGCTGCTGTGGAGCGATATTATTGCAGGCAATGAATCCGATAACAGGCGGGTAAAGTTAGAAAAAAAATCGAATTCTTTACCGCGAGGGCTGTTAGCTACATACATTTTCAATGTGGTATTTTTATTAATTATAGCCGGAGCAACTTTCTACTGCTACAACTGGCTGGGAGACGACCCCGCAATGCCCAATTTTCCCCAAGCAATTCAGCAGTCAGGATTGCTGATTGTCGGCGGTACGATTTGGATAACTACAGCAGTGGCGATCGCACTTTTACTTTGGAAGCGGCAACAGCGCTGGATTTTGGTTGCTAACCTCATCGGGTTAGTAGCATTTATCATCTTTGGTCTTACTCCGGCCTACAAAGTGGTTGATATCAACCGCCAGTTACCTCTGAGACAGTTAGCACAGGTTGCCGTTCAACAAAAACTGCCAGGGGAAGAGTTTATTATGGTTGGTTTCTGGAAACCAAGTCTGGTTTTTTATACCCAAGAGCCAGTGACTTACTACCGAGCTGTTACAAAGGCGATCGACTACATTAAGGAATCTAAAAACCCAACTTCTCCCTCTATTTTGTTGCTGGGATATCCAGAAAAATTTGAGCAATTAGGATTGCAGCCAAATCAATATCAATTGTTGGAAAGTCGGGGCGCTTACCAACTCGCCAGGGTTCCGAGACAAGCGTTTCGATAGTGCCTCTAGTGTGACTCATACTTGTTAAACAAGGTAGAAAAATGATTACAACTAAGAATCTTCAACTACTTCCCGTCGAAAGGATTCACATAGAAGCTTTCTTACGAAGTAAAAGCGAGCTTGCAGCAATTTTAAATGTCATAGTGCCTAATAGTTGGCCTCTTTTCCCGGAAGCATTTTCCCTCCCGGCTGACGAAGCTTGCGAATCCAATCCGCCTCCAACTGACTGGCACAGCTACTTCTTTATTCGGCGTTGCTGAATTAGGGTATGATACGAGCAAAAATACGGGAGGGGAGTCGAAAATGATTTCCAGGATTTTGAT
>NZ_JAUBQM010000144.1:0-6303 GCF_036701245.1 Microcoleus sp. Pol14D4 | reverse complement strand
CGATCGTGTGTTCTCTGTTTGACCCTCATGAATGAGTGTCAGTAACATCATACCTCATCTTTGTGAGAAAGGCTATATCTGATGACTGCTGGTATCCTTCGTATTATTTCCTTCCCTTTCCATTTCTGGGGAAACTTTTCGGTGATTAGTTCCTCAATCCCATGCAAAGCAATATTGGCTAGGAGGGGTGAGATAGAACCACCTTGTGGCGTTCCTTCTTCAGTGGGAAATAGTTCTTTTCCATCTATATATCCGGCTTTCAACCATTGTTTTATTTGCCTTCTTAAGATTGGGAACGTGTTGATTTTCTCAAGGAGTGCTTTGTGGTCTATCTTGTCGAAACATTTACTTATATCTGCATCCAGTACAAATTTAGTTTTACTCTTCAAATGATTGAAGATTGCTTCGATAGCGTCGTGACATCCTCGCCCTGGTCGAAAACCGTATGAATTGGCTTCAAACTTGGCTTCCCATTCGGGTTCTAACGTCATTTTTGCTAGTGTTTGTAGCGTTCTGTCATGGATAGTAGGAATTCCCAATGGACGCTTATTTCCATCTGATTTTGGTATCCAAATCCTGCGAGTCGGTTTAACTTTGTTTCCAAGTTTTATTTTATTTACAAGCTCTAGTCGGTCATCTGGGCTTAATGATTTTATACCATCTACCCCCGCCGTCTTTTTGCCTGTATTATCTTGGGTTATTTTCCTGACTGCTAGACATTTTGCTGACCAAGATTTGAGCAAGGTCTTTTGGAGCCTGCGTACAGCTTGTGTATCACCTCGACTACTGGCTCGATAAATGCGGGTTTGTAATTTGTGGACTTTCTTTTCTATTTTCTTCCAGGGTAGTTCTTCCCACTTTTGTGGGTCAACTATTCCAAGAAAGATTGGAATGTCATTGTCCCATCCCATCCTGAACTCATGTTCGGCTTTAGGCATTGATTTACTACTTTCACCTTTATCTTCTAAGTCAAAAGTGTCTACGTCTGCTTATCTCAGGAATTACTCTGAGCATTGGCTTCTTAGACAATCCTTTTCCTCTAGCTCATGTGGTTGATTACCTACTCAGACATCGACCTTTCTGAGAGAGTTTTGAGGGTTACTTCGTTCCAAATTTCCTTTGATTGAACCTTTAGAATGACTCTATCCACCGGATTTCTTTGTCAGTGCATACTGGTCAAACCCGAAATTGCCAGCGACCCTCCTTGTCTTTTAGACGCAGATTTATTCTTGCCTTTTGGCTTGGACTATTAACTGTCGTAGTCCATTGCGAATTTCGATGGTTCAACAAGTCTTCAAGCTTTCGCTTTATTCATGGGTTCATGCTTGGCAGGGATTTCCCGTACAGTTCGGAATTACTGCCTTTCTATCCCGCTTTATCCTTTTTGATAATCAGTCTCAAAGATAGGGATAGGGCTGTCACTGTAGCACCTACAGGGAAGGACTTGCCGTTCTAGGTTACTAGGCGCACCTACAAGGAAATTTAGTTGTCATCTATTGAGGATTAAAGTGCGAACTCTACCCTTGCGGGTTACTCAATAAATGCCAGTCATCCCCCTATTACTAGGTTTCGACTGAACGAATCGCACTCAGGACTCTCACCGAACGAAGAAGGAAGAAGTAGCAACCGTGCAGATTCCCGGCGACTTTCTTAACTGCTGAAACCATGGCTTTAATTGCATTTCCCTTCTTCCTTCCTCAACTGAATATGCTGACACCCCGATATAATTCCTCGATCGGCATCTCCAGCCGAATACTCTGCAGCATCACCGTATCGCCTGCTTCATAAACCACCGTTTCCCACCGCAGGGAACTCGCCTCCTGCAACCGACGGCGACACTCCACCCGCATCTGGTTCTGCGCGATTAAAACATACTCTTCCAACGATTCAAGCTGTTGATAATCCTCAAACTTCTCACCCCGATCGAAGTTTTCAGTCGAAGAGGATAGAACCTCAGCAATCAACTTGGGATAACGCTTCACATAACGATCTTCGCGATCGCGCGGATCGCAGGTGACAAAAGCATCTGGATAGTAGAAGAACGCATCCGCATAATTCACCTTGACATCAGCCGAAAAAAATTGACAGTCACCATCGCGCAGGTGAAGGTTAATCGCAGTTATAAAATTAATACAGAGACGGCTGTGGTCATCGCTACCTCCCGCCCTCGCGTACACCAAACCGCGCCGATATTCATGCCGGACGGTATTATCACGTTCGAGGGCAAGGTAATCTTCGGGGCTAAACCCACACGGGATGGCAATCATAGCGTTAGAGGCAAAATCGATACCTTAATTGTAGCCATATTACCAATTGAGGTTGGCATCTAAGGGCAAATTTTGCAACTGAGAATTTACCCAATTAGCCGCCGCCAAACCCGATCGCAAAGCACCCTCTATTTGACCTTCCCCGCACAAATCCCCCGCACAAACCAGCGGCAAATTCCCCCCAGCAGGCAAACAAGAAACAGGCAAAGGATTTCGACAAAAAGCATAGCGCCAGCGGTGAACCTGCAACCATTCTGGCTCTTTGAACCAAGGGATTAAATATTCAGAAGATCTCGAAAGCAATTCCTGACCGACAGTTTGCAAATCAGCAGCTTCTAAAGAGCGTTCGGCAAAATTTGCGCTGCTGTGAACCACAAACACCGGCTGCTGCGGATCGAGCCGTTTGCTGCTGTCCCAGCCAATCCAAGCTAAATCAGCATTATCGGGAAACGAAACAGATTTCCACTGCGGATTTAGATTACTTAAATCGTGCTGTTTTGCCACAGGATAGCCAGCCATCACCGTAATACAAGGGTCATACTCTACGGAACGCAATTTGTCAATAAAATTAGGAGAAAAACCCATTTCAGAATTCAAAAATATTAAAGCTTGAGGAGCAGGAATTGCCACAACCACAGCCTTAGCAATCAATTCTTGAGGGAACTCTAAATTGCTGTCAGTGACTTCTAGGGAAAGATGCCACATTTGGTTATCTGTAGTAGAAATAGCTTGTACGCGGCGGCCAAACCAAATATCTAAATCCTCAGCCAGATACTTACCCACAGCATTCATACCCGCAGGTGCGACATAACAACAGCGAGGAATAGCAGAAAGTTTTCCCTGTCTGAATTCCCAGACATTATCAGTCCAGAGTTTGAGAAGAGCCCGATCCCGATCGAGCAAAACCTCAATTAACCCCTGCACCGCATCCCCCTGCGGTTCCAGATACCGCGCCCCGTGATCGGCCCTAGTACCCTGTACGCGGCGGGTAGCAACACGTCCCCCCGCGCCGCGAGATTTCTCAACAACCACCACAGAATACCCAGCTTGACGTAACCGTTGAGCGCAACTCAGCCCTGCCATACCCGCACCAATCACCGCAACATCGAACATAATTAGTCAGTCAATCGATTTTAGATTTTAGATTTTAGATTTTAGATTGAAGCATTGACCCCACGGATAAATTGGGGGGCTCCTTTATCGGATACAGGTTTTTTATTTCTGGACGGATGAATCCGGGGGCTTGTATCCTGGATGCTTTCGGTCAGCCTTGTGAATCTAAACATCAGCTTAAAGGCTGCAGGCTGAATTTGTACCGTACCGATGACTCAAAAGAGACGTAGCACGGGCGAGGGCCCGACGCCATCGCCCTGCACCAAGTAGTAGAATAAAGGACAGCACGAATCCATGATTAAGACCCGATCGATAAATGCCACTGTAGGTAAATCCTAAATCCTAATGGTTGTCAACCAGCAGCAATCTAAAATCTAAAATCTAAAATCTAAAATCGAATAGGGGAGGGCAAAATTTTGGACGAACTCAGAGCAGCACTCGAATTGACAACAGAAGAAGAATTGCAGCAACTAACAGAACTTCTGTTCAGCCGCAAGTTTAACCCTTTAGATTACGTGCAAACCCCCGCACCGATAGATGTACAAAGTCGCGATCGCCAAGCATGGCTCGACGCCGTAGAACAGCGGTTTCGCTATCTTGCAGCCGACGGGTTGACGGTACTCAGAGGGCGAACCCAACAAGTAACTTACAGACAAGCACTAATTCAAGTTTGTCGCTATCTCAAAATCCCTTATCCCAGACAGTTGTCAACCACCGACTTAGAGGCAGAAGTATTTCTGCACTTAATGGGCCGCGCGTGGAAGCGTTTACCTGCAGATGAACAGCAAGCGCTGACAGTGCGCGTACAGCGAGCGATCGTTGATTCTAAACTCTCAGAACCCCTGCCCATTTCTGCTGAAAAAGACCCGCTGGGTTTACTGTTCAAAGGCGGCAGCGCTTTAGCTGTTAGTTCCATCTTAAAACCAATGCTGCTCAAACTAATGGCCAATCAATTTGCGCTGCATTTTGCCACCTATCAAATGGCAAAACAAGGAGTGCTTGCAGGTACTGCAACTGCAGCAACCCAGTTTCAAAATTATGTGGCAATTCAGACGGCGCGGCGCGGTATGGCGGTGAGTGCGGCTCGTTACGGTGCGACGCGGAGCGTATTTTCGTTGGTCGGCCCGGTGATGTGGACTTGGTTTTTAGCAGATTTGGGTTGGCGATCGATTTCCACGAACTACGGCCGCATTATCCCGACCATTTTTGCCTTAGCTCAAATACGCTTGACGCGATCGGAATGCGTTTGGGAACTAGCTTAACGATGGTAAATTGTAGATTTTAGATTTGAGATTGGGAGTGTGGGTGAATATCAAAAATCGGTTGAAATTAGCTGCCAAACTGACAGCCGAAAATCTCAAGTCTCGCCTCCAAAAACATCCAGATCCCCGCCTGCAAATCCCTTGGAATTTCGCCCAAGTGGGGATGCTGATTTTTCCCTTAATTCCAATTTTGGGAGCTTTAGGTTTATTCCTGGGATTGGCCAGCACTTGCAAGCAAAAGTTCCGTCAAATTAGTCGCAGCCCGTTGAATCGAGGATTCGCAATTCTGAGCGCGTTGCTAGTCATCACAGCCGTTTTTGCCCACAACCGCATTGAGGCTTTTATAGGGTTGTACAATTTCTTGCCATTCTTTATATTGTTTGCTGCTTTCAGCAGTTTAATTCAAACTTTGCCTCAATTGCGGCAATTGTCTTGGATGATTGTAATTAGTTCAATTCCAGTGATAATTTTAGGCCTGGGACAGCAATTTTTAGGCTGGAGTGGCATAGATCAATTGCAGCCTGTTTTTGGCTGGGTACTCGCACCCCAAGGCAATCCCCCCGGCCGTATGGCTTCTGTATTTATGTACGCTAATATTTTAGCTTGCTATCTGACAATTGCTTTTATTTTAGCACTGGGACTGTGGATGGAAGAAGGGTTCGGCAACGATCAAGGTAAGGGATTTCCCGAATTTACCAGATCGATTTTGAGGGAAGAGGAAAGAGGAAAAAAGGAAACAATTAATGAACGGCTGATTCCTGATTCCCAATTTTCGCTTCCCAATTTCCGATTCCTATTTTTAAGTTGTGCAGTGATCGGAAATGCTCTTGCTTTGATTTTTACTAATTCTCGCAATGCTTGGGGACTGGCAGTTGTGGCAGTTTTGGCTTTTGCATTTTATGCGGGTTATAAAAAATTATTAGCTGGGGTTTTGAGTGTGGCTAGCACAGTTTTTTTGTCTGCCTTTGGCCCGGAACCACTGCGACAATCTTTACGAAGAATTGTTCCAGCTTTCTTTTGGGCTAGACTCACCGACGAGATGTTCCCAAATCGACCAACAGCTACTTTGAGGAAAACTCAGTGGGAATTTGCTTTGTCGATGACTCAGCAGCGTCCTTGGACTGGTTGGGGGTTGCGAAATTTTACGCCTCTCTATCAAGCTCAGATGCAAGAATGGCTCGGTCATCCTCACAGTTTGATACTGATGTTGACTGCGGAAACTGGAATACCCGCAACGCTTTTTTTGTTTGGTTTAGTTGGTTGGGTTTTGGCTAGGGGTGTTTTTATGCTGGCGAATTGGCCACTGTTTTCTGCGGATATCAAACATGAGCAAATAGCAACACAGGAAGTAGCGGAAAATGCTTTAGGGTTTACTCAAAAATCTATAACTAATAGCAAACGTCAGAGGGTTTGTCAAGATTTAAGAGCGGCAGATCGCCTAATTTTTTTCAGTTATTTATTAGCCTTCGTTGCCTGTACGCTATTTAACACTGTAGACGTGACGCTGTTTGATTTCCGACTCAATACTACAAGCTGGTTGCTGTTAGCCGCAATTTGCGGAGTCAGCCAGAGGGAATAAGGGAATAGGGAGCGTGTCACTTTTGCAATAAGTACAAATACTTAGACAGCTTTTCCCGACTTGCCAATTAACCCATTTAAAT
>NZ_JAUBQM010000143.1:0-6620 GCF_036701245.1 Microcoleus sp. Pol14D4 | reverse complement strand
ATCAAAATCCTGGAAATCATTTTCGACTCCCCTCCCGTATTTTTGCTCGTATCATACCCTAATTCAGCAACGCCAGCAGAGTCTATTAAATCATTTCGGAGACATCCAAGACCAGGCAGAATCTCACTTTGAACACAAGTGAGATTCTGCCCTTCCTGTGACCGAAATCGAGGTAAATCAGCACTATTGTGATTTCTCAAATGGATTCTATAATTATAAAGCGATCGCCCTTTATTGAACACAAAAAATATATATTAAGGGTATTGACAAATATTAGTTTCTGTGCATCGTGATGTAATTTCTTTCAAATTAGCTATTGACCAGATCGCCCTTGAGTCAGATATAGTTATATAATTCAGACTATAATATCAATTTGATATAAATGCTTGAATTATCAGCCCTTGGGCTGCTACAGTTGCAACCCCTGCACGGCTATCGGTTAAAGCAACAACTGGAGCTGTTTATGAGCAGTTGCATCAGCGTCAACTACGGAGCGATTTACCCGCTGCTGAAGCGATTGGAAGAGCGAGGGGAGATTTCGGTAATTGCCGAAGAAGCCGGAGATGCGGGTTGTCCGCGCAAAATCTATGGAATTACCCCCAAAGGGCGCGAACTCTGGCGGCAAAAAATGCTCGAACACCCTCAAGAAAGCTGGGTTAACAGTGGTTCCCGGTTCCAAATCAAGTTTTTCTTTTTTGGCGACTTAGAACCCGCAGAACGGCTGAAATTGTTGGAACACCGCTTGCGAGCCTGTTACACCCGACAAGACTACATCGAAAGCCTCAAGAGCGAATATCCACTAACCGATGACTATCAATTCGCCTCTCGCGATCGCTGCAAGTCAGTGCTGGCATCAGAGATAGAGTGGTTAACCGAGCAACTAGCCAAGGAAAAAAGCGCGATCGCAGGAGTGCGTGACTCCCCAACCTCCGCTGAATCCGCTGAATCCAAGGAAAAATCCTTGCAATTCACCCACTCAGGTAATCCATAAGAAGGAGGTCTAATCTTCCCTGGAGATCGTAACTTTTGAGAGATAACAAAAAGCTTTCCTAAAAATAATCACCCCCTGGCTTGACTAACTGCGATCGGACTAAAGCCCTGCACATACCCCAACCCCATTAAAAAGGGACTTTCCAGATTCCATCCTGTTTAAAAGCGCTTGTCCTTATTCCTCCTCTGTTTGAGGGGGGCACCGGAGGAATCAAAGATTCCGCCAAAGTCTCAGTAAGTCAGAAGTTAAAAAAATCTAAGTGGTGCTGCCCATGAGTTATTCTAAATCCCCAGAATCCGTCGTTGAAGCCCAAGAGCAAAAATCTCTCACACCGGAACTGCACCCAGCCGATGCAGACAGCGAGCAACTGCAGGATTCTGCAGCCGTTGCCGATCGCCCCCAACCTGTTGGTAAACCGCGATCGCGCTGGCCCCTAATTGCCGCGATCGCGATCGCCACAGGCGCAGCAGGTATCGGCTGGTACTCGTGGCAATCGGGTCATAATCGCGCACAGCAACCCGCAGCAGCAGCCCAACCCCCAGGCATACCAGTCAAGCTCGCAGCCGTACAAACCAGCTCAGTCCAAGATGCCTCGGAATTTGTCAGCAGCTTAGAAGCCAAGCGTTCGGTAGAAATCAAACCCGAAGTAGAAGGGCTAGTCACGGAGATTTTTGTCAAATCAGGGGACTTCATAAACAAAGGGCAAGCCATCGCCCGCATGAAAAGCGAGAGCGCCCAAGCTGACTTGAGGCAATCCCAAGCCAACCTGATCCGCGCTCAATCCCATTTAGCCGAATTGCAAGCAGGAGCCAGGCCTGAAGAAATAGCCCAAGCTCAAGCCCAAGTCGCCCAAGCCCAAGCCAACCTCGCCCAACTGCGATCGGGCTCTCGGCCCGAAGAAATTGGTCAAGCCCAAGCCCGCGTTTCCCAAGCTGAAGCCGACCTCGCCGACGCCCAAACAGGTAGCCTCTTAGAAGACATTGCCCAAGCAAGAGCCCAAATAGAGGCAAGCACAGCCGAAGCAAAATTAGCCAGCCAGCAGCTTGCCAGATATCAGGCATTGGCAAAAGAAGGTGCAGAATCCGCCAACACCCTCGAGGAATACACCCAAAAAGCAGGCACCGCCCAAGCCAACCTCCGAGAAGCTCAAAGGCGGTTCGAGCAGCGGCAAAAGAACAGACAAGCCGAGATCGAGCGCCGGACAGCGGCATTGCAACAGCAGCGGCAAGCTTTGCGGCAATTGCAAAACGGTTCGCGCCCAGAGGAAATAGCCAAAGCCGAAGCCGAAGTCGCACAAGCCAAGAGCAGATTAGCGCAGTTAGCCAACGGTACGCGCCAAGAACAGATCGATCAAGCTGAAGCGCAAGTTGCCGAGGCCGCCGCTCAAGTGCGCGGCTTTGAAGTACAACTGCAAGAAACTGCTGTCATCGCGCCTTTCGCGGGAGTCATCGGCGACATACCAGTGAAAGTAGGTGATTACTTGCAAAAAGGTAACGCCATTGCCACCCTGACAGAAAACCAATTGCTAGACTTGCGGTTATCAATTCCTTTGGAACGGCAGCCTCAATTACGCTTAGGGCTGCCAGTACAAATGCTCGACGCTCAAGGTAAGGCGATCGCCCAAGGTCAAATCAGTTTTATCTCCCCAAACGTCAGCGCCAATTCCCAAACAATTTTAGCTAAAGCCACCTTTCCCAACCCAGGTGGAGAACTGCTTAATCTCCAGTTTGTAAAAGCTAAAGTCATCTGGAAACAGAACCCGGGAATTTTAGTTCCAGTAACAGCCGTCACTCGTTTAGGTGGGGAAACTTTTGTCTTCACAGCTCAAAAGCCGGAACAGCAAAAACCTGGAATGCCACCTTTAGTAGCGCGACAAAAGTCCGTTAAATTGGGAGCCATTGAGGGGAATAATTATCAAGTTATCCAAGGTTTGAAAGCAGGCGAAAAAATTGTTACCGCAGGCATTCTTAACCTGACAGACGGCGCTCCTATTATGGCTCAAGAGGAAGGGGAAGGAGCAGGGAAAAAATTACAAGTAGAAAGCAAAAAATAAGGTAGGTTGTTGCGCTTCAGCGCTCTTAAGATAGGAATTAAGAGCGCTAAAGCGCAACTACTTACATTACGTGAAACTACTTGATTGCTCCGCTCTAAAAAAGAGGGCTATTTTAATTTTTGACTGAAGTTCATGCAATTAGGAATTAGCAATTATCAACTAACAACTACCCATTACCCAAATAATGTTTGCAGATTTCTTTATTAAACGACCAGTCTTTGCTAGCGTCTGCGCCTTAATTATTATTTTGGTAGGCGCAATCAGCATTCCCAGCCTGCCGATCGAGCGCTTCCCCGACATCAGCCCTACCCAAATAAACGTCACAGCTAACTATAGCGGGGCTAGTGCTGAAATTGTCGAAAATGCCGTTACCAACATCCTAGAAAGACAAATTAACGGCGTTGAAGGACTCAAATATCTAACTTCTAGTAGTAGTAACGATGGCACTAGCACCATTACAGCTACCTTTGATTCCTCGCGCAACAAAGACATTGCCGGGGTCGATGTTCAAAATCGAGTTGCAGTTGCTCAACCGCAACTACCAGATGCCGTACAGCGCACAGGAGTTAGAGTTACCAAACAATCTACAAGTCTCCTATTAGCGATCGGTTTATTTACAGAAAATAAAGAATACGACACCATATTTTTAAGCAACTACGCTGACCTATATTTAGCAGATGCTTTAAAGCGGGTAAAAGGTGTTGGCGACGTGCGAATTTTTGGGGAAAGACGCTATGCAATGCGTTTATGGATAGACCCAAATAAACTAGCAGCTCGCCGTCTCACAATGCAAGATGTAACGACGGCTCTCAACGAACAAAACTTGCAAGTTGGTGCTGGGAGAGTTGGTCAAGAACCGGCTCCACAGGGACAAATGTATCAAATTGACTTGCGTGCTGAAAGTCGCCTGAAAGAACCAGCCGAATTTGAAGAAATCGTCCTCAAAACAGAGACCAATGGAACGTTAGTTAAATTAAAAGATGTGGGGAGAGCAGAACTAGGGGCAGAGAATTACAGCTCATTTCTGCGATTTCGAGGCAACGATGCAGTAGGTTTAGGGATTTACCAACTGCCTGGAAGTAATGCTTTGAATGTTGCCCATGCCGTCAAAACAGAAATGGAAAAACTAGCGGTTGCTTTCCCTCCGGGGTTGATACATAGAGTAGCGCTGGACACGACTTTGTTTGTAGAAGAGTCGATGGCAGAAGTAGTCAAGACATTATTTGAAGCAGTCTTGCTAGTGGTGATAGTGATTTTTGTTTTCTTACAAGACTGGCGCACCACTATTATTCCTATCATCACAATTCCAATTTCTTTGATTGGGACGTTTGCGTTTATCAAAGTTTTCGGATTTACGATTAACAGTTTATCTCTGTTTGGTCTGACATTAGCGACGGGATTAGTGGTTGATGACGCTATCATTGTAGTAGAAAATATTGACCGCCTCATCCGCCAAGGAATGAATGCCCGCGAAGCAGCTTTTGAGTCGATGCGGGAGCTTTTTAGCGCTGTAATTGCGACTTCTTTAGTGTTGATGGCAGTGTTCGTACCTGTGGCATTTTTCCCCGGAACTACAGGAGCGCTTTATAAACAATTTGCGCTAACAATTGCTTTTTCAGTTCTGCTTTCTACCTTTATTGCTATTACTCTCACGCCCTCACTTTCAGCTATATTGCTGCGTCGAGGGCCGAAGTTTGGGGGTCCGCTAGGTTGGGTTTTTGACCGTTTTAATGGAGTTCTCAATTGGGTACAGCGGCAATATCGGAAATCGTTAATATTTCTCACAGGAATTAAGACTATTGTCACCCTTGTGTTCATCGCTTCTCTAGGAGTAACAGCTTGGCTTTATTTATCAGTGCCCACAGCATTTATCCCGGAAGAAGACCAGGGCTATTTCATGACTATTATTCAAGGGCCCCAAGGTGTTTCGCTGCAATACACTCAGAAAGTAATGGATCAGGTAGAAGCAGAAATCCTCAAACTTCCTGAAGTTGTCGGGACTTTTTCAGTGGGTGGATTTGGTTTTAGCGGTAGCACTTCTAATCAAGGCATTATATTTACTACACTTAAAGCCTGGGATGAACGTCACGGAGAAGATCAAACTGTACAAGCGATTATTGGTAAGTTGCGGGGTAAGTTTTTCGCGATTCCCGAAGCGAGAATTTTCCCTGTGAATCCGCCTGCTATTCAAGGTTTAGGTCAATTTGGGGGTTTCCAATTTCAATTGCAAGACCGCAAAGGTAACGGCGGTTTAGATGGCTTAGTCCAGGCTATGGGCGGGATTTTGAAGCAGGCAAATCAGACACCGGGATTGCAAGCGGTATTTAGTACATTTGCTGCGAATACGCCTCAGTTAATTGTGGAGGTTGACCGCAATCGAGCTAAGGCTCTAGATATTCCCATTAATGATGTTTTCAGTACGTTACAAACGGCTCTGGGCGCTCAGTATGTCAATGATTTTAACCTCCAGCAGCGCAATTATCGGGTGTATGTTCAGGCTGATAAACAGTTTCGTGATAACCCTGAAGATATTGGGAAATTGTATGTGCGTTCTGGAAAGAATGAAATGATTGCTTTGAGCAATGTGGTGAAGATCACTCCGGTGGTGGGCGCACAAACTGTTAACCACTACAATTTGTATAGGTCAATTGAGATTACTGGCTCTCCGGCTCCGGGAGCGAGTTCTGGACAGGCGCTAAAATCGATGGAAAAGGTGTCGGCTCAAGTTTTGCCTTCTGGTTTTGGTTATGAATGGTCGGGGAGTTCTTTAGAAGAAATTGAATCGGGGGGTCAAGCACCGATTATTTTCGGTTTGGGGCTGATTTTTGTGTTCTTGGTGTTGGCTGCTCAGTACGAAAATTATGTCGATCCTTTCATTATTTTGCTGGCGGTTCCTCTGGCGATTTTGGGTGCACTTTTAGCTCAGTCGTTGCGGGGCTTGGCGAATGATGTTTATTGCCAGATTGGTTTGGTGATGTTGATTGGATTGGCGAGTAAAAATGCGATTTTAATCGTGGAGTTTGCGAACCAGTTACGGGAGCGGGGATATCCAATTGCTAAGGCGGCAGTTGAGGCTTCTCAAGAGCGTTTACGACCGATTTTGATGACTTCTCTGGCTTTCATTTTGGGTATTGCTCCTCTGGTTAACCCAGAAGGTGCGGGTGCAGCCAGCCGCCGATCGCTAGGGAATGCGATCGCCGGAGGGATGGTTGTTTCAACTTTCTTGAGTTTGTTTATGGTGCCGGTTCTGTATGTGGTGGTTGTCTCGGCTCGCGATCGCTTTAAGAAGCGCGATCGACTAGACAATCTGCCCGATGATGGCACAATTTTGAACGGCAAAACAACTCCCCACGAGGAGATTGAACGCGATAAAGTATCGCCGTTGTAGTTGGTAAGTTGAAAAGGCGATCGTTTTGTGAGTCTCATTGGTGCGATCGCCCAAAACCCGCCAATCCCGCATCAAAACCCCCAAAGTCCCCAGATTACTCCGGGGATTAATTCTTCGGCGTTGCTGAATTAGGGTATGATACGAGCAAAAATACGGGAGGGGAGTCGAAAATGATTTCCAGGATTTTG
>NZ_JAUBQM010000142.1:0-6949 GCF_036701245.1 Microcoleus sp. Pol14D4 | reverse complement strand
ATTACTTGTAGCAATTTCAATGTAGCGGCATCAGCCCATTGTAAATCGTCGAGAAAGATGACTAAGGGATAGTCAACTGAACAAAACACGCGGATGAATTTTTGAAATACTAAATTAAACCGGTTTTGTGCTTCTGTAGCGCTTAATTCTTGTACGGCCGGCTGTTTGCCAATGATTAATTCTATTTCAGGAATGACATCGACAATTATTTGACTATTAGTGCCAATAGCTGCTAAAAGTTTTGATTTCCAGGTATTGAGTTGATTTTCGCTTTCTGTTAAGAGTTGCTTGACTAATGATTGAAAGGCTTTAACAACTGCCGCGTAAGGGATGTTTCGTTGAAATTGGTCGAATTTTCCGGCAATAAAATAACCTCTGGCTTTAGTAATTGGTTTATATACTTCTTGTACTAGGGCGGATTTTCCAATGCCCGAGTAACCGGATACTAGCATCATTTCGGTGCTGCCTCTGCTGACTCGCTCAAAGGCTGCTAATAATGTTTCAACTTCATTTTCTCTGCCGTAGAGTTTTTCGGGGATGAGGAAATGGTCTGTAATATCCCGCGTTCCCAATGCAAACGTCTCAATGTTACCCGTGTTTTGTAACTGAGCCAGACAATTTTCTAAATCGTGTTTCAGTCCTAATGCAGTCTGATAGCGATTTTCCGCATTCTTTGCCATCAGTTTACTAACAATTTGCGATAAAATTAGGGGAACTTCTGGCTTGATTTGATGTACCGGAATCGGCTGTTTTGCTAGATGACAATGCACTAACTCCATTGGGTCGTCTGACTCGAATGGTAACTGTGTTGTCAACAATTCATAGAAGGTCACACCGAGGGAATAAAAGTCACTCCGATAGTCAATGCCTCGATTCATTCTTCCTGTTTTTTCTGGGGAGAGATAAGCTAAGGTTCCTTCGAGGGTGTTGGGATTCTGGATTTCTTGGGTTTCTCTCGGCAGCAGGGAAGAAATACTGAAGTCAATGAGTTTAATTTCTTTGCTATGTGGGTTAATCAGAATATTGGCGGGTTTGATATCTTTATGAATAACTCTGTTTTGATAGAGAGAGTGGAGAATATTTGCTAGTTTGAGGGCTAGGTTGAGAAAGTTTTCTAAAAATACAGATTTATCGGGTTGGTTTTTATTAGTTGCTGACGGGATATAAGTAGACAGGGAAACTCCTCCAAAGTCCTCCATTATCAAAGCATAGGCGTTTTTGTAAGGTGCTAAATCGAGGGGTTCAACCACTCCCGGCAGACGTAGATTTTTGGCAATGGTATATTGATTGCGGAATTGCAGCAGTTCGCTGAAGCTGGGGTATTCATTTCGCAGCAGTTTGATGACGACTGGAGTGCGATCGCTCTCCCGAACACCGCGATAGACTAAAGTGCGAGATCCTGCATAGAGTTGCTCTGTTATGCGATACCCTGGCAGGTCAGTAATTGTCTCCATTTTCCAGTTCTCAATAAATAGGGGGTTACTATATCTCTAGTTTACTCAGCCAACTTGAAAAATTCTCAATGGCCTCTAATGTTCCTGTAATTGTCAGTGGGCATTCTGTACGAACGATCGCAGTTCGTTGGATAGTGAAGCCATATTATTAATTGTTTTACAGGTTTTGATTACCAACTGATAATAAGCGGCAATCCAGGCCGGAAATCTACCTGTTGTCCCTGCACTTCTCCATCAAAACCGAGCTCGACAAAATACTCGGTTCCTATCCGCAATTTTAATTGATTTGTCTCAAGCACTGCTTGAAGTTCAGGTGACGGATTATTTGCAGCAGGACTGACTAATTCTACACGAGTAATTTCCCGGAAACCAACACCATGATCCAAAGGCTGTGACTTAGGGGCCGAGTCTCGATCTGGACGTTTACCAAAGGCAATTTGGAAAAGCATGGGTTCAGTCAACACATCACTATTTGTTCCTACTGCAATACTCATAGTTTCAGATAAATAAGGTGGACGATATGCCCAACTTGAAAATGCAACTGTGTCCTCAGCACCTTTGGCTGGACGCAAACAGATGCCAAATGGACACGCACCATTATTCCGATTTGTCGATCGCTCCCAAAGACGAGTCTGATGAATTGGCTCAGACTGCGCCTCTTCTGGATCGTGAATCCATAACAATTCCAACATTGCGTTATGGAAAAAGAAACAGCGATTGGCTGTACCTTGTCCGTGATGAATGCGAGATCCACCCTCAACTAAACCGAAGGATGATAAACGATTAGCTTCCGAAGCACCAATATCAGTAAGGATGAAAAGATGGTCGAATTCAACTGTCATAGAATTATTCATCGAATTACTCGATCGCTCAAGTAATTTTAATCCTCTGTGATTGCTTTTTTTCCGATCGCCACGCTGATGCTGCACAGCGTACTGTACCAAAGCCCAAAACCTGTACTCAGTAAATCTTTCCCAATCTAAAATCTAAAATCTAAAATCGGTCGCCCCAACCTTCAAGTTACAACCAGATTGAGGAACCATCCGCCCGCATCCAGCAGTCTCAACATCCAGTTACCGACAATTCTGCTAAAGTCAGGTCATCCAAGGAGTGCATCTTGTAGAGAGGCGATTCGCAGCCTCTGCCCCGAAAGCAGTAAAATCCCATCAGCTTGTCACCTGCAACCCGATCGGCAGTAAGTTAAAAATTAAGGTAGTTTGAAAATAATCGCCCAAATTTGAAAGAAGCCTTGACATCTGACCTAAACTCTCTAACTTAGACCCTCTAGCTGCGCTGCCATCCACATTTAAAAGATGCCATGTCAACCTTAGTCATCGTCGAATCTCCTACCAAAGCCCGCACCATCCGCAACTTCCTGCCCTCCACCTACCGTGTAGAGGCATCGATGGGCCATGTCCGCGACCTACCATCCTCCGCCGAAGAAATACCAGAAGCCGTTAAAGGAGAAAAATGGGCGCAACTGGGCGTAAACGTGGAAGCAGACTTTGAACCCCTCTACGTCATCCCGAAAGATAAAAAGAAAATTGTTAAAGAACTCAAAGACGCCCTCAAAGACGCCACAGAACTGATACTAGCTACTGACGAAGACCGAGAAGGCGAAAGCATTTCCTGGCATTTGCTGCAAATCCTCAAACCCAAAGTTCCCATCAAGCGGATGGTGTTTCACGAAATCACCCGCGAAGCTATCCGCGACGCCTTAACTCACTGTCGCGATATCGACAATCGAGTAGTACAAGCCCAAGAAACTCGCCGAATTCTCGACAGACTCGTCGGTTACACACTCTCTCCGCTATTGTGGAAAAAAATCGCTTGGGGTTTGTCCGCCGGTAGAGTACAGTCAGTCGCAGTCAGGCTTTTGGTGCGCCGGGAACGGGAACGCCGCGCCTTCCGCCAAGGTAGTTACTGGGATTTAAAAGCCCTTTTGGAAAAGGGCAAAATTTCCTTTGATGCCAAACTCGTGACAGTCGGCAATGTAAAAGTTGCAAACGGCAGCGATTTTGATGAAAATACCGGGCAAATTATCGCAGGCCGCCGTGTACTTTTGCTGAACGAAGAACAGGCGCGGGCTTTACTCTCACGCATCCAAAACAAACCTTGGACTGTCGGGAATATTGAAGAACGGCCAGTCACCCGCAAACCCTCGCCACCATTTACAACCTCGACTTTGCAGCAGGAAGCTAACCGCAAACTGAGGCTGGGTGCGCGGGAAACTATGCGAATTGCCCAAAGTCTCTACGAACGCGGTTTTATCACCTATATGCGGACGGATTCGGTACATTTGTCCGAACAGGCGATCGCAGCGGCGCGCAGTTGCGTGCAAGAACTTTACGGCAGCGAATACCTCAGCCCCCAACCGCGCAAATACACCACCAAAAGCAAAGGCGCCCAGGAAGCCCACGAAGCTATCCGTCCGGCAGGCAGCACTTTTCGGACTCCGCAGCAAACGGGATTGGATGGGATTGATTTCCGCCTCTATGATTTGATTTGGAAGCGGACAGTCGCTTCTCAAATGGCCGATTCCCGCCAAACTCACGTTACGGTACAAACTCAGGTAGAAGATGCCGGTTTCCGTTCCAGCGGCAAACGGATTGATTTTCCAGGCTTTTTGCGGGCTTACGTGGAAGGTTCCGACGATCCGAATGCGGCGTTGGAAGACCAAGAGGTGATTTTGCCGGCGCTGAAGGTGGGGGATAAACCTAATTGTAAGGATTTAGAGGCAGTTGGTCACGAAACTCAACCTCCCGCCCGCTACACGGAAGCTTCTCTGGTCAAAATGCTCGAAAGCGAAGGTGTGGGCCGTCCGAGTACCTATGCGAGTATTATCGGTACAATTGTCGATCGGGGATATGCCAAATTAATAGCTAATGCCCTAATTCCGACATTCACCGCTTTCGCCGTCACGACTTTATTGGAAACACATTTTCCCGATTTAGTAGACACCGGTTTTACTTCCCGAATGGAACAAACCCTCGATGAAATTGCCACCGGCGAGGCGAAATGGCTGCCGTATTTGCAAAAGTTTTATACAGGGGAAACCGGACTCGCAACCCAAGTTAAGGAACAGGAAAGTCAGATTGATGCGAAAGTTGCCCGAACTGTGGTATTGGAGAATTTGCCAGCAAAAGTTTGCATCGGCAAATTCGGCGCCTATCTGGAATCTGAAAGCGAAGAAGGCTTGGTAAAAGCATCGATTCCCCAAGATTTGACGCCGGCAGATTTAGACCCGGAACAAGTTGAGTTTCTGTTAAAGCAAAAAACCGAAGGCCCGGAAAAATTGGGTCTTCACCCGGAAACCGGGGAACCGATTTATGTGCTGATTGGCAGTTATGGGCCATACGTTCAGTTAGGGGAAGTTTCGGAAACGAACAAGAAACCGAAGCGGGCTTCTTTACCGAAGGGGACGGATAAGGATAGCGTGACGCTGGATATGGCGGTGAGTTTGTTGACTTTACCCCGGTTGTTGGGCACTCACCCGGAGACGGGGGCGAAGGTGCAAGCTAATTTGGGGATGTACGGGCCTTATGTGGTTCACGACCAGGGTAAGGTGGGGAAAGATTATCGATCGATCAAACCGCCGGATGATGTTTTGACGATCGAGCTCGATCGGGCTTTAGAGTTATTATCGCAGCCGAAAGCCGCCCGCGGCCGCAGCAAATCAGCCACACCTTTGAAGGAATTGGGCGCGCATCCAGAGTCAGGAGAACCGATCAATGTTTACGACGGCCGCTACGGCCCCTACGTGAAACACGGCGATATCAATGCTTCTTTGTCGAAGGATGAATCTGTGGAGAATTTCACCTTGCAAAGAGCACTGGAATTGTTAGCAACGAAGGAAGCAGCGGGAGGCGGTAAATCTAGCAGCAAGTCGAAGAAGTCTACTAAGACTGCGGCGGCGAAGTCCGAGACTGCAACTGAGAAGACTGCGGCGAAGAAAACTACTGCTAAGAAGACGACTACTGCGGCGAAGAAAACCACTGCTAAAAAGACGGCGACTGCGACAACAGCCAAGAAAACAACTAAGTCAAGTTAGCAGGATTTACGCACGGTACGGTCAGAAACCGGGTTTTTTGCGACAAGAATTTGTTTTAGCAAACAGATTCGGTAAAAAACTCGGTTTCTGCGATCGCCCCGTGGGTAAGTAGGTCGGCTCTTTCTAAAGTAATCCTTTCTTTCTCATGATATAATCAAGACTATCCATGTAGTAATTGGAGTAATTGAATCACCATGATAGCTGAACTTATGGTACAACCTTCCTACTGGATCGAGCGTGAGATTTCGATTGAGAAAGTCAGAAATATTTACTTATTCAAATTTACGGAAAACCTGCAAGCCCGATTAGAAGAACTAGCCGACCGAAAAAAGGCTAATCTTTTAACTTCAGAAGAGGTTGTAGAATTAGCAAGCTTACTAGAACTCGATCGGATTTTTACCTTAATTAACGCTAAAGTTATAGCAGCCTCATGTCCGTAAACCGCGCTACTAGAAATTTAGTAAGAAGTAGAGCTAATTTTCTTTGTGAATATTGCCATTCAGCGGAAGAAAGTAGCTCTACTCTATTTACGATAGATCATATTTTACCTCGCTCGATTGGTGGTAGCGATGAGCTTGAAAACTTAGCTTTAGCTTGTCATCGCTGTAATAATAATCGCTATAATTTTGTCACGGGTACTGACCCCGAAACAGAACAAGAAGTAACTTTGTTTAACCCCCGTCAACAGCAATGGTCTGAGCATTTTAACTGGTCGGCGGATGGTTTAGAAATAATGGGTATTACTCCAACAGGTAGGGGAACCTGCGATCGATTAGACCTTAACGATCAATATCATAATGAAGGAGCGATTATCAGAGCTCGTCGTTTATGGATTAGGGCAGGGTGGCATCCTCCCTCTAGCGATCCTTGCCAAAATTTATAATATCGAGCGCTCGATTTTAGATTATGGAAAGGCTCTCCTAAAATATCAAAATACATAATCAGCTTAACTTAATTCCTATTAGTTAAGTTTCTTGCAAAACGTTGTGAATTAATTCTGCTGCTAGTTCTAGCTTATCGCGGTGAGTCAGAGCATCCATGTCAACGGTGACTGTTGAGCGGCGCTTGGGTGCGGGTGCGACTGGGGGTGCGGCGACGGGCAACTCCAGGGTTTCGTAGAAGTAATCGATCGGTTTTTCGTACACGGCGGCGAAGGCGGGTAACTCCCTCTCGGCGTCTACTTTGCGCTTGCCGTTTTCGATACACGAGATGGCTTGTTGGCTCAGGGTTATCCCGTAGCGCAGCTCTAACTGCTCAATAACTTGCTCTTGGGTTAATCCGAGTGCTTCGCGGGTAGCCTTGAGGCGCTTGCCAAGGGAGAACGCCATATCAGGAAATCGTGTAAAGGACAATGAAATCCTATATTTTTCCTGGGGGGGTGACAAAAAGGTCTACGAGATAGACTGTATAAGGGTTGCGGCCCGCATACCTTGTTGATAAAAGC
>NZ_JAUBQM010000141.1:0-7171 GCF_036701245.1 Microcoleus sp. Pol14D4 | reverse complement strand
TGCCTATCTTTTTTTACCACAAGTTGGCTCAATCCTTACTAACTATGGGTTTGGGGCGGGTTGTCACCCCCCCAGGACTTTGGCATTTCCACTCAGCTAAGCCGAGAAACACCGATACTGAAAAACCCCAACGTTATTGAAGGAACTCTCGCTTACATTTCGCCGGAACAAACTGGCAGGATGAATCGCACTCTCGATTACCGTACTGACTTTTACTCGCTTGGCGCCACCTTCTACGAATTGCTGACAGGAAAACTGCCTTTTGATACAGAAGACGCTTTAGAGCTAGTTCACTGTCACATTGCTAGACAGCCAGTTCCTCCGCACGAAATCGAGCCAGTAATCCCCCTAATTGTCTCGCAAATTGTCAATAAATTGATGGCAAAAAATGCGGAAAATCGCTATCAAACGGCATTGGGAATCAAGCAGGATTTAGAAACTTGTCTTTTTCAATTACAAGCAACAGGTAATATTGAGACGTTTGCCTTGGGAACGCGGGATATTACAGACCGTTTCCTGATTCCCGAAAAGTTATACGGCCGGGAAACTGAAGTTTCTAATCTATTAACAGCCTTTGAGCGAGTCAGTACAGGTAGCGCCGAAATGATGCTGGTAGCTGGCTTTTCAGGGATTGGTAAAACCGCCGCCGTGAACGAAGTTCACAAGCCGATCGCCCGACAGGGTGGCTATTTTATCAAAGGCAAATACGACCAATTTCAACGCAATATTCCTTTCAGTGCATTTGTGCAAGCATTTCGGGAATTGATGGAGCAATTATTATCAGAAAGTGATGCTCAATTACAAACATGGAAAACCCTGATTCTCACCGCAGTAGGCGAGAGCGGGCAAGTCTTGATTGACGTAATTCCTGAATTGGAACGCATCATTGGCGCTCAACATCCGGCACTAGAATTGTCGGGGAGTGCCGCCCAAAATCGCTTCAACTTGCTGATGCAAAAATTTGTGCAAGTATTTCAAGCAGAACATCCCTTAGTGATGTTTCTGGACGATTTGCAGTGGGCGGATTCGGCATCTCTGAAATTGCTACAACTGTTGATGGAGGATACGGGGCATCTCTTGATATTGGGTGCTTATCGGGATAATGAGGTATCACCGGGTCATCCGTTTATGTTGACTGTGGATGAGATTGTGAAGTCAGGAGCCACGGTGAATACGATTACCCTGCAACGGTTGAGTTTAGCAGATCTCAATCAGTTGGTAGCAGATACGCTGATTTGCGATTTATCTTTTGCTCAACCCTTGACAGAATTGGTTTATAAAAAAACCCAAGGTAATCCCTTTTTCTCTACTCAATTCCTCAAGGCGTTGCATGAAGATGCTCAAATTACTTTTGACTGGAATGTACGGCATTGGCAGTGCGATATTGCTCAAGCTAGACTTACCCATGCCTCGGATGTGGTGGAGTTTATGGCGGTGCAATTGCAGAAGTTGCCTTCCGAAACTCAGGATGTTTTAAAACTGGCGGCTTGCATTGGGGCGCAGTTTGATTTAGAGACATTGGCAATAGTCAGCGAAGAATTACCAGAACAAACTGCATCATCACTCTGGAGAGCATTGCAAGAAGGACTCATTTTACCCATTACTGAAGGCTATAAATGCTTCCTTCAAACAGATGCTCAATTCCCTCCTGGGTCTGTTGCTAATCCAACTTATAAGTTTCTGCACGATCGCGTCCAGCAAGCAGCTTATTCCCTAATACCCGAAGACCAAAAACAAGCCACTCATCTCAAAATTGGACAGTTACTCCTACAAAAATATTCGGACATAGAAAGAGAAGAAAAGCTGTTTGATATAGTGGGGCATTTAAATCAAGGAACTGAGTTAATTAATCAATTAAGCGAACGAGAAGCCTTAGCCCAACTCAACTTAGAAGCGGGACGCAAGGCTAGAAGTTCTACCGCCTACGCTGCAGCAAATATCTATTTGCAAACAGGGATTGAGCTACTGACAGCTAACTGCTGGCAAAGTCAGTATGAGTTGACCCTGAATCTTTATGTTGCTGCTACCGAAGCCGCCTATTTGAATGCTGACCTTGAAGTTATGGAACAGATGGCAGCACAGGTATTGCAGAATGCTAAGACAATTTTAGACAAAATCAAAATTTACGAAATTTCAATCGCCGCCCAGACAGCCCAGGGCAAGCTGTTGGAGGCGATCGCAGTGGGCAGAAATGCACTCTTACAACTGGGGGTTGAATTCCCAACTGAACCTGACGAAGCTTTGATTAGTAAAGCGCTACAAACTCTGAAGAGTCAACTTCAGGGCAGACAAATAGAGGAACTGGTTGACCTACCTGTGATGACAAATTCCCAGACTCAGGCAGCTATGCAAATGTTAGGAATGTTACCGGGAACGATTTTCATGGGAATGCCCGGTTTACTACCACTCCTTAGCTCGACGATGGTGAGTTTATCGCTCTCCTTTGGAAATGCACCCCCATCAAGCGTGGGGTATGCACTTCATGGTATGGTGTTGTGTGGTTTTTTGGGAGAGGTAGAAACAGGCTATCGCTTTGGTCGATTGGCACTCAGCTTGCTCGATGGGTTCACTTCACGGAAATTCAAGTCCATCATTCTGGTGATGTTTGGGGCTTTTATGCAGCATCATAAGGAAGCTATGAGAGCAGTGATATCTACGGAGAAAGATGGCTATATGGCAGGCATGGAATCTGGCGATTTCCTTAACGCTGGCTACAACATACTCACTTACTTTCACGCCAACTTTTTCGGTGGGGTAGAACTAGAGACTTGGGAACCCGAAATAGCAGATTACAGCACTGCCTTATATCTGGTGAAGCACTATTCTGCTCATGATTCTTTGGATATGATGCGGCAGACGGTGCAGAACTTGACGGAATGTGTGAGTCAACCGGATTGCTTAATAGGAACTGCATACGATGAAAGTGTAATTATTCCTAAGCAATATCAGAACAATGAATTCGCAGCGATCGCTTATATCTACATCAACAAACTACTTCTTGCTTACTGGTTTGGCAATTATTCGGCTGCCCTATGCCACATTACCCAAGTTAAGTCGTATTTGATGGCAATATCGGGAAGTGTTTATTTTCCCATTTTCCATTTCTATGCTGCCCTAACACACTTGGCGCTATTTCCCACACAGCTAGAAATTGAGCAACTAGAAATTCTCGCTCAGGTGCAAACACATCAAACGACTCTGCAACAGTGGGCCCAAAATGCTCCGATGAATCATCTGCATAAATGGTATTTGGTTGAGGCCGAAAAACATCGAGTTTTGGGCAATAAAGCTGAGGCGATAGAAATGTACGATCGCGCAATTTCTGGAGCCAAAGAAAATAAATTCCTCAACGAAGAAGCACTAGCTAATGAACTAGCCGCCAAATTTTACCTAGAATGGGGTAAAGAAAAACTTGCTCAAACCTACATGATTGAGGCCTATTATTGTTATGTTCAATGGGGAGCAACTGCTAAGGTAAAAGATTTAGAAACGCGATATCCGCAGTTATTGGCGCCAATCCAACCGGGAAGAAAAAAAACTACGGCATCAGGGACGACCACGGGTTCGGGTAATAACCTAGATATCACCACAGTAATGAAGGCTTCTCAGGCGATATCCGGCGAAATAATGCTGGATAAGTTACTGTCTAGCTTGATGAAAATTTTGATGGAAAGTGCAGGGGCGCAAAGAGGATATCTAATTTTACCAACCCAGGGAAAGCTGTTAATTGAAGCTGCAGGCACAATAAATTCCCAACAAGTTACCGTGTTGCAGTCAATCCCCGTTGAACATTGTCAGGAACTTTCGGAAGCAATTGTCAATTATGTGTCCCGCACTCAAGAAAGCGTGGTACTGGATGAGGCTTTCCGAAAAGGACAATTTACCAACGACCCCTACATCCAAAAGCATCAGCCAAAATCAATTTTATGCGTGCCGCTGATTAACCAATCTCAAATCATCAGTATTGTTTACCTAGAAAATAATCTGACAGCCGGAGCTTTTACCCCAGAAAGAGTGGAACTATTAAAAGTGTTATCTGGACAAGCAGCTATCTCGATCCAAAATTCTAAGCTTTATACAGAAGTCCGCGAAAATGAGAACAGGCTCACTCAATTTTTAGAAGCAATTCCGGTAGGGGTATCAGTGCTGGATGCTTTGGGCAAACCTTACTATAGTAATCGCGTTGCTATTCAATTATTAGGTAAAGAAGTTATTCCCGAAGTCACCAGCGAGCAAATACCAGAGGTTTATCAAATCTATCAAGCTGGAACAGAGCAGGAATATCCCTCTGCACAATTACCCTCGGAGCTGGCGTTGAGGGGGGAAAGTGCCACCGCAGATGATATGGAAATCCACCAAGGTAACAAGATTATTCCTATTGAGGTTTGGGGTACGCCAATCTATGATGAAAAGGATAATATTTCTTATGCCATTGTAGCTTTTCAAGATATTACGGAGCGCAAAAAAGCCGAAGCAGAGCGAATCAGGTTTACCAATGAATTGTTCCAACTCAACAAAGCTTACGAGCGCTTCGTTCCCAATCAATTCCTACAGTTTCTAAATAAATCAAGCATTATTGAGGTGGAATTAGGCGACCAAGTGCAGTTAGAAATGTCGGTGTTGTTTTCCGACATTCGCGACTTCACCACGCTCTCGGAAAGCATGACGCCGGAGGATAATTTCAGATTTATCAATTCCTATCTTTCTCGCATGGAACCAGTTATTAATGAAAATAACGGGTTTATTGATAAATATATTGGCGATGCGATTATGTCGCTGTTTAGCGGCGAGGCGGATAATGCGGTGAGAGCGGGAATTGCTATGCTGCAGAGCCTCGTTGAATATAATCACCACCGCGCTAATTCTGGCTATGGCCCGATTCAGATTGGGATTGGAATTAATACTGGAACTTTGATGCTGGGAACGGTGGGAGGTCAAAATCGCATGGAGGGCACAGTAATTTCCGATGCGGTGAATTTAGCTTCTCGCGTGGAGGGATTGACAAAAAATTATGGGGTGTCGCTGTTAATCACCCAGTCAACTTACTCGCGTTTAGAAAATCTATCCCAGTACGCAATCCGCACCCTCGATACGGTAAAAGTCAAGGGAAAATCTGAAGCGGTGACGGTTTATGAGGTGTTTGATTGCGATCCGCCAGAAATTAAAGAGGGCAAGTTAGCTACGCTGCAATTGTTTGCCGAAGCTTTGGAAATGTACTCGGAAGGGAAGTTAGCTAAAGCGGCGGGGCTGTTTGCCGAGTGTTGGCATCAGAATCCGGGCGATGCCGTCGCTAAAATTTACTGGCAGCGCTGTCAGTCTACTTTAAGAAATCCCACAAAAATCAAAGACAGGTCACATGATTTAGATTAATCATAAAAGTCCAAAGCTCGATCGCTACCTTGTTGGAGGGGGACCTCATTTTCATTTGACGGGGTGACAACCCCGTCAACATCGGGTCGCTATAGCAAGTCTATTTGAGTCATGAATGTAGAATAACCTGAAACGCTTGTGATGATTGAATCGATTGTTCACAAATCAAATGGTTTTGCTATAGAATCTATGTTACATTCCTGCGATAGGTGAGAATATTTCTCCTCGCAGGTCTTCTAGTGCGTCATTAATTACCTCATCCTTTTTAGCTTCATCTCCTGGAATTTGGACATAAGCTTCATCAAAAACAGATTTAATTATTTGAAAGCAATTCATAGTAGATAGCTAATTGACACCAACCAAGTCTTAAATCACGATTCAGGATTGGGTTGGTGAACACATAAAAACTTATGTATTTTACCAAAAGTAATAATCCTTGTCTTGTTAAAATGCTAAAATTAGCTTTACATGATTAATAGTAAAGCTGGGCCGTGCTTGTGTCAACAACTGTATATTTATAAAGTTCAATAAAAAGTAATCATCGAGCAGATTTATGTATACTCAACTTTCATTGTGGGAAGAGCCCAAAGCAGAAAGCCAGAAGCATGGTCAGCAATTATCTCTGCCTGATGCCGAAATAATCATGTACCGCGACTTCTTCAATAACAATGAGAGCAAGGAGATATTTGCGGAATTGTACGGCACTATTAATTGGAAGCAAGAGGTGGCTCTGCTTTTTGGCAAGCAAGTTGCTATACCGCGACTTAGCGCATGGTACGGAGATGCAGGTAAATCTTACACTTACTCCAAAATAAAAATGGAGCCTAATTTATGGACACCTACACTCATAACAATCAAATCTAAGATAGAAGCAATAGCAGGTACATTGTTTAACAGCGTGTTGCTTAATCTATATCGCGACGGCAAAGATAGTGTAGCTTGGCACAGTGATGATGAATCAGAACTTGGTGAAAACCCAGCGATCGCTTCTGTAAGTTTTGGGGCTACTCGTCGTTTTATGCTCAGGCACAAATACCAAAAAGAAACGAAGTTAGAAATTCAATTAACTCCTGGAAGCTTCTTGCTGATGAAAGGAGCAACCCAGCATTTTTGGCAACACCAAATCCCGAAAGCAGCCAAAGTTACTGAACCAAGAATCAACCTAACTTTCAGGAAAGTAAGCTAAATTAATTAATGGTACTTTGTAATTTGCATAGGGGTTTATCTGCCTTTACTTGCGGTGTTAATAAAAAAAATTGCAACTTTTGTTAACAGTAAAACTAGAAAACTAGCGATTTTCGCCCAGCAATAACAGTACCGCCGAATTAACGATCGCACGGGAGTGCCGCTGCTAAGGCTGAATTTGGGTCAAATGGCTAGTTTGTTGCGGCTGCGCGAGTTTTTAGCGGGTCAGCAGAAAGGCTCAGAGTTATGTGAAGCGCGATCGCACTTATTTTCTCTCAAAGTCTCATTCTTCCGGTTTACCTATTTGGCCTGTTAATGTGTAGTGCATCGCCTTAAATTTTACCTCGTCTTTACTCCCTAACTCTTTCAATTTCCTTAACTAACTCGAAGCTAAATGCGATCGAACTATTGACATAAATTTAGCAACATCTATATTAATAATTCGTAAATAGCTAGGTCTGGAGGAAGACAAATCTCGACAACAAGAATTATATCTGAAGATAGACGAACCCTAAATTTAACACAGCTAGGCTATATAACTATAGCGATCGCAAATCATTCATAAATCGATAGAGAATTCGAGCGAGCAGCAGTTCAATTCAGTGTTGGTTCAAAA
>NZ_JAUBQM010000140.1:0-7183 GCF_036701245.1 Microcoleus sp. Pol14D4 | reverse complement strand
AATTAATAATTAAATGGGGTCGCAAAATCAAAAATAAGGGCAATGCTTGTATCACAGTTTAAATGTGCAACAGCTTAGTCATATACCGGACTTCTTAAAGAAGTTGGGCGTTTAAAATTGATTGCGTTTTACGGTTAATGAAATGGGATCATTTAATATGACTTGCAATTGTTTCACTCTCCACAGTTGCTTCCACTGGCCAAGAATTTTCCATCTCTACTGTTTGTTTGGGCTGGTAAACTGCCAAATCGAACCAGAAAGTCGTACCCACATTAACTTCGCTAACTAAATTAATTTTAGTGTGGTGCTTGTCAATAATGTTTCTGACAATAGAAAGACCTAATCCCGTTCCTTCTAAAGTGTGTACTCGGTTTTCTACCCGGAAAAAGCGATCGAAGATTGCTTGTTGGTCTTCAGGATCTATGCCAATTCCAGTATCAGAAATTTCGATCCGCACTACCGGAAAATGTTTGGCATCCGGTGACAAGTTTTGGTTAACGGATTGACCGTCTTTGTGGGTTGACGCCTCCGGTTCTAGCAAATACGCTCGAATTGCCACCTTGCCGCCGGACTGAGTAAATTTTAAGGCATTTCCTACTAAATTTGCAAATACTTGCAGTAACAAATCGTAATGACCTAAAGCAGGCGGCAAATACGGGTCAACTTCTTGCTCTAATTCAATGCCTTTATCCTTAGCATTTAACTGATAAGTCCGCAGGGTTTGTTCGACTGCTTGCGGGAGGTCAACAGCTTCCAAGTGATAAACTCGGCAGGATTCCAGTCGCGACAAGTCTAACACGTCGTTAACTAAACGAGTTAGTCGATCGGTTTCTCGATTGGCAATTTCTAGGAATTCCCTGCGCTCACTTTCTAGAAGGTCTTCTCCGTACTCGTGGAGAGTCTCGATAAAAGATTTGATATTAAATAAAGGTGTTCTCAATTCGTGAGAAACATTGCTGATAAAATTGCTTTTAGCCTCATTGAGTTCTACTTCGCGAGTAATGTCCTGCACTGTCATTGCAATGCCTTTGAGACTTTCTCGGTAATTTCCGGAACCTTGATGCTTGGAGGTTTGCTCGTAGAAAGTACACTCTACAGCTACCGGGCGTTGTGGCTCGGTACAGGTATCTTCTTCATGGCGGATGCAGCTTCTGCACAGCGGTTCGGCACCAGGCGCTTTGTGCAGAATGACAGTAGTTAAAACAATCCGAATTGTACGGTTAACTGGTTCGCTCATTGAGATGCGAAATTCGCCGCCGTCGCGATCGCCTGCAGCTATTTCCTGCAACGGTCTAGCCAACTCCTGCTGCACTTCCGCAGGCAAAATATTTAGAACATTTACTCCGAGCGCATTTTTACCTTCCCATCCAAAAATCCGCATCCCCGTCGGATTAACTAAAATCACCTGCAAATTTGCGTCTAATAAAAGCGCGCCATCAGCAATCGTTGAAACCAAAGTTTCTAACTTAGCTTTTTCCGCTGTCAGCTCTTCAATATTTTGTTCTTCATAGCTTTCGAGTTTCTGGGCCATTTCATTAAAACTGCCTATCAACTCGCCCAATTCTCCCCCTAAAGGCAGGTCAACTCGTTGCTTAAAATTCCCGCTGGCAATGTTTTTGACCCCAAAAACTAATTGTTTGATCGGCTGAGTAATTGTCAGGGCATTAAATACAGCCCCCAAAATTACCATCACCCAAATTGTTACAAATACTGCTAAAGTGACATCCCTAGTCAGATTTGAAGAGATAACTGCTGCGGGATTTGGGTTAATGCCGATCGCCAAAACTCCCAAATATTTGTCTTCATGAATTAACGGCACAAATACATCGGTAACTTCTCCATCTGGCGTCAAATGCTGCCGCACCAAAGGCAAAGAAGTTAAATTTCTCGCCTCAATATCGGTGATAAAATTATCCGGAAGTTTGATCTGGCGGCGCAGCGTCAGGGAAGTTTCCACCTCGGATTCTGAAAAGGGTATCCCCAGGAAAATATCCCCCGCTTCGTCGGCGTAAAGCATATAGCGGACGCTAGAAGTGCTGCTGTAAAATTGGCGGGAAAAGCGAGCGACTTCGGAGCGATCGTTTTTGGCAATCAGTGGCGCCACATTTGCCGCCAATAGCAGGCCGAGGTCGCGGCCGTAGCGAGTATCGTTAAGTCGGGCATCTTGCTGGATAGTATTCACCGCCCAGAATGTCAGGCCGCTCATAATTAACGACACTACGAGGGTAGCAGCGGCCATCAGGCGGGTCTGGAGGGTAAAATCCGACCACCAGCGGGCAATAATTTCTCCGATTTTGTTTAGTATGGCCAGCATTTCACCACTTCACCCGTTCAATATTAAAAGCAAGATCAATTCAGTTGGGTCCCGATCGAATTTTTTGCTGCGACTTGTCCGCTACCGCCATCGCATAGATACCAAATTTCATTGTTACATTTCTACATTGAGATTGCTTGGCTTTCGGATGGCGGCAGATGTCGCAATTCCTAATTTTCATCACCCAGGGCTCGGCGGCCGATGTCCCGGCGGCAGTAGACGCCTTCAAATTGGATGCAATCAACTGCTGTATAAGCCTTGGAAATAGCTTGTTCCAAAGTTTCTCCCGTCGCAGTTACACCTAAAACCCGGCCGCCGTCGCTCACTAACTGTTGCTGCTTTAACTGGGTGCCGGCGTGAAACACTTCTGCTCCTTTGGCTTCAGCTTCCTCTATACCTGTAATAACGTGGCCTTTTTGATAACTTCCAGGATAGCCCCCAGAAGCCAAAACTACGCAGACAGAGGCCCCCGACTTCCAGCGAATAGAATATTCACCGAGACGCTGCTGACAGCACGCCAGCACCAAATCTTCCAAAGGAGTTTCCAGCAGTGACAAAACCGCTTGAGTTTCGGGATCTCCGAAACGGCAGTTGAATTCTAAGACTTTGGGTTCTCCGTCGGGGGTAATCATTAAACCTGCGTAGAGTACACCCCGGTAGTCGATTTTGCGTTTTTGCAGTGCTGCGAGGGTGGGTTCGAGAATTTCTTCTTGAATTCTTTCCATAAGTTCCGGGGTGACAATGGGCGCTGGGGCGTAGGCTCCCATACCGCCGGTGTTGGCTCCCTTGTCGCCTTCGCCGATTGCTTTGTGGTCTTGGGCCGGCAACAACGGTTCCACTGTGATGCCGTCGGTGAGGGCGAGAATCGAGACTTCTTGACCTGTTAAGAATTCTTCGACGACGACTCGGATGTTGTCGGTGCCGAATTCGCCTCGGAAAATGGTGTTGATAGCGCTGTGAGCCATTTTGACGGTGGTGGCAACGGTGACTCCTTTGCCTGATGCGAGTCCGTCTGCTTTGATAACTATTGGGGTTCCTTGTTCCAGAACGTATGCTTTGGCTGCTTCTGCGTCTGTAAATACGGCAGCTTTCGGTGTTGGGATGCCTGCTTCGAGCATCAATTCTTTGGCCCAAGATTTGCTGGATTCAATTTGGGCTCCGGCTTTGGTGGGGCCGAAAATCATCATTTTTCGCTGTTGGAAATAGTCGGCGATGCCTAGCGATAGCGGCAATTCGGGGCCGACGATGACTAATCCGATGTTGTTGACCATCACAAAGCGTTCGATGCCTTGGAAGTCGTCGATGTTGAGCGACAGATTTTGACAGCCTTTGGTTGTAGCTGTGCCGCCGTTGCCCGGTACGCAGAATACTTGTTTAATCCGCGTAGATTCTAGCAGTTTTTTTGCGATCGCGTGTTCGCGACCTCCGTTTCCCACAACTAAAACTTTCACAGTATCCTCACCTATAAATTTTGTTCCCTGAATGTCTGATTTTCAGTGTTGGCATCTGTCTATCTGCTTTTTGCAGTGCTGTCAATTATGCCATGGTTGGCGCTAGGGAATTGCTAGATGTGGAACTTTTCTGGAGGGGTGGGGTTCGACGGCTGTTTCTCAATGGCTGGGAGTGTGCAATAATTAAAGACTTTAGCTGCCCAATTTTTCTGGGGTCTGCCTCGATTTAATCCTGCAATTAAAACTATTTTTTGGCTTTTAAGTCTTCAATTACTGTAATTGAGCCAGGGTCAAATAGCGATAAGATAGGCAGGTTGACTTTGCGTAATTTTACTCACATGAAATCAAATCAAACTGCTGCGAGTTCGTCTGCCAAATTTAAGCGGGTGGGCGTTGTCGGCGGCGGCCAGCTAGCTTCGATGATGGGGGATGCTGCTAGGGCGCTAGGTATTGAATTGGTAGTGCAAACTCCCCATGCTACCGATCCAGCAGTTTCGGTTGCTGCTGGTGCTGTTTTGGCTGCTGTTGATGATGTTTTGGCTACGGCTCAATTGGCTGCTGGCTGCGATGTTATTACTTTTGAAAATGAGTTTGTGGATTTGGATGGTTTGCGGCCGCTAGAAGAGCAAGGTGTGTTATTTCAGCCGAGTTTGTCGTCGCTTTCTCCTTTGTTGGATAAGTACGTTCAACGCTGTTATTTACAAGGTTTAGGTTTGCCAACTCCGAGGTTTTGGGAATGGGATTGCAGCGCGGATTTGCCCCCGGAATTGTTTAAGGCGGTGGCGATCGACTTTCCGGCAATTTCTGTTTCTGACAGCGTGCAGATTGCAGGAGACTCGGATGCTGAATCGATCGACTTTCCCTTTGTTGTCAAAGTTCGCCGCCACGGTTATGACGGCCAAGGTACTTTTATTGTTAAGGATCGGGGGAGTTTTGAGTCAATTCGTGCTAAACTTCAAGGTCAGTCTTTGCTAGTGGAAGAGTTTGTGCCGTTCGATCGCGAGTTGGCAGTGATTGCAGCTCGATCGGCAACTGGCGAAATTGCGATTTATCCGATCATAGAAACTCAGCAGCAAAATCAAGTTTGTCGCCTGGTGATTGCACCTGCTGATATTAGTTTAGATGTGAAAACTGAAGCGGGTGCGATCGCCCGCACTCTCCTCAACAGCTTAGAAGCTGTCGGCGTATTCGGCATTGAATTATTTTTAACCGCCGATAATAAGCTGTTAGTCAATGAAATTGCACCCCGCACCCACAACTCGGGACATTTTACCATTGATGCCTGCGAAACTTCACAATTTGAACAGCATTTGCGCGCAGTTTGTCAACTGCCTTTAGGGAATTCCGATTTAAAATGTGCAGGCGCTGTCATGGTAAATTTGCTGGGCTACGAGTCTGCCCAGTCCGATTATTTAGCAAAAAGAAAACAACTGGCACAAATTAGCGGTGCTTTTGTCCACTGGTATGGTAAGAAAGAATCGCGTCCCGGCCGCAAACTCGGTCACGTTACAGTTGTGCTCGACGCGGAGTTAGTGGCTCAGGGGCGATCGCAAGCACAGGCGATCGCTCAAAGCGTTGAATCTATCTGGTATGCAAGTTAAATTGCTCGAAGCTTGCCAAAATCTGGTTAGTTGGTATATATTAAATAGAGGTTCTACTGCGACGTTGGTGACTGCCAATAATGTTTTTTTGATCTATAACTCTTAACTCTCGGGAATCAAGATGTTTGGACAGCAGTAAACTGGGCTTGTACCCAGAAACTTTAAGTCCGAGCCAACGGTACCCACCTGGTAAAATACCAGGTCAAAAGCTGAGGTAAGACGGCGTTGCGGGGAGCTATTAAAATTTGGATTGAGATAGGCGCTGTGAAATATGGCTAGCCTATTTTTTTTGAGTAAACGCCTTTACTCATACTTGGATTTTACGTACGATTAGTTGAGATTCGAGTTTAGACTAGGTACATCAAAAAGTGCGATCGCTGTGAGACTGGCGAATGTCTATAGAACCTATTTGGGATCTATTCATTTGCTATTGCCAACCGTTTCTTTGCTAAGCGTTTGAGCATGAGCCGAATGAAACACACGTTGAGCTTAGCCGTGACATTCTCCAGCGTCCCCTCGAAATTCTTACACTGTTATACCCACGCATTTGACCGCTCAATGACCCAACGAGTCGGAATGACGACAAATCCCGTCTGCCCTTGCTGCTGCTTTTGGGCTTTGGTCGGCTTCGGAGCCACTTCAAACTGAATTTTAGTCATGATTTGAGGATAAATCTGCTCTAACGCCCCACTTAGCACGGTGGGATGATACCCGTGGTGCAGCAAAATCGTTAGTTGGGGCAAGTCCTCAGGTCTATCCTTGAAGTAATTAATGTTGGCTGCTAGCATCTCAATCAATCCCTGGTCATCGGACACATTAGCAAGCACTGCAATGAATGAAGAACGGGAATCCCAGGCTATCCACTGCCAAATGACGCTTGATGCCATTGGTAGCTTTGTAAAAGCAAAACCCTTTGGATTCAACTCCAGCATTACAGGTGTTTTTCACCGCTTGTGAGTCGATGATTAGCAACATTGTCCATGTTGGTTTTTTTTGACCTGTGTTCGCTTGGGCGTACAAAGTATCTCGAATCTGCTCTACTAACACGCCGTCTGAGTGCCACTGCTTGTAGTGCCAAAATACTGTGCAGTAGGGTGGCAGGTAGACAGGGCAGGTCACCCCAGTTGCAACCGTCCTTCAGTTGGTAGAGGATGCCGTTCAAGATTTGAGGCGCAAGTCCACCGAGGCGGTGTCGTTTACTTTTTTTGAGGTAAGAGTGGCTCAATGATTTCCCACTCCTCGTCGGTTAGGTCGCTGGAATATGCCATTTATGACTAATTCTAGCTCCTCATCCAAGACCCCAAATAGGTTCTATATCTCGCTTGAGTCGCAACGCCGGACACTTTATCGGGATTAACCTCCGTCCACTCTACTTATTGCTATTTTACCGCCATAACCATTAGTCTTTCAGCAACGCTGATTATTTAATATGGTTTCTCATTACACTATCATTTTGCCTGTTCAGGACGGCGATGTCTGAGGGGTTTAACCCCTCAGACATCGCCAGTCTCTTTTTCTCACAGACTTACTTAACCCTAGGAAGAGTGAGCGCGATCTTTGCTTAATTTTTCTTAATATCCCGTGGTAAAGGTTGAAGAAGAACGCCTGGTTCAGGACGATCACATCCTTAAAGCAAAGTTGACACCCATGAAATGTGCCTTACCTATACTCGACGAAGTAAGGCGTATCATCATGTTGAACCACAGAGTTCTTCTACCAATGGGTGGGAGATTGTCAGGACAAAAGCCGTATTTTGGTCGAAAAAAAGACCCCATAGTTAAAAGAGGAGTCAGCCAGCGGAGGCAGGTTCGGGAATA
>NZ_JAUBQM010000139.1:0-7400 GCF_036701245.1 Microcoleus sp. Pol14D4 | reverse complement strand
AGAGTCGAACTCATTGACCGGGTAACTGCATACAGCCTTTTTCTTGTCAATACCTAATACTGAACCGACGCTCTAGGTTCGGTAGAACCGAAAAAAGGAGATTATGTTTTAGCTTTAAAAGGCAATCAAAAACTCCTCGACAAAGCGGTAAAAGAGTGGTTTGAATTAGCCCAAAAAGAAGAATTTCTAGGTAGAGAGTATAGCTATTACGAACAAATAGAAGCTGGACATCATCGGGTGGAAAAAAGACAAGTATGGACTGTTGATGTATCTGAGTTGCCACCTCTGCATAATCAAGAATTATGGACGGGATTAAAAACAGTTGTCATGATAGGAACGTGAAAGACGGCTGTGGAATAAAACCACGACTGAAGCTCGTTTTTATTTGAGTAGTTTAAGCAGTAATGCTGAGATAATTGCTGGGGCTATCCGCAGTCATTGGGGCATTGAAAATAGCTTACATTGGACGCTTGATGTGACATTTTGTGAAGATGAAAGCCGGATTCGGAAACAGAACTCTCCCGAAAATTTTGCACTTCTACGTCGCTTGGCTATAAATTTACTAAAACAAGAAAAAACTTCCAAACAAAGTCTAAAAATGAAACGGTATCGAGCGGCAATGGACAATAATTATTTAGTGCAAATTTTAAATTCTGCCAGTTAATGCTCGAAATATAACACCTATCTAAGAAGGAAAATTATCCGGCTTTAAGAAGTTTAGAAAATCTTAAGGTTCTGATTTAATTTGCTTAAATGTGGTTAAAGTTAATGATTTTTAAAAGTTTTTTTAGTTATTTAGTAATGCACGAATTTAGGTGTTTGTCAAATTAATTTAGATGCGTTTACCCTGGGTTTCGATAAGTTCTTGGTTTTTTTTTTAGTGGTGACTGAATTTGAGTGTGCAAAGCATCTATGATTGTTTCGGTTTGTTCCCTGGCTTGATTCAATATTCCTAAGTCGTTAGGATATTTAATATCGGCTGGCGCGCAGGTTGCGTCTAATATTAATTTTCCTTGATTTTTCGGATCGCTGATGTCCGATGACTTTTTATCGACTACTTTGCCTGGTGCTTCGGTCTGCTCTTTGACCATTTTTTCATTGATTTTATTGACTAGGTTGACACCTATTCTCTGTCGAAAATGAACCAACATTGATGAGTCGAATGGTGCTTGACAGAAGATAGCTGGTCATGCCTATAAAGTATTGTAAGTATGGGTTTTCTCGGATTTGTTCTATTGTTTCGCGATCGCTGGTTCCTAACCTTTCTTTCATAATTAATCCTCCCAATGCCATCCGAAAAGATTTCGCTGGAGCTCCCATATCTACGGAAAAGTTTTGAGCATATTCTGCTTCAAATGCTGACCACGGAATTAGTTTCGCCATGATTACCCAACGATTATCTTCTAACAATTGCCCCTCAAAAGGCAAGTCAAAGTTGGATGGCGGGTTTGGGGTTGGGTCAACTTTTCTGTACATTACGAAAGTGATGTTGTACTAGGCTTTGGACAGATTTTAGCTCATAAGTTTGCACACGCGGAGCGTTCAAACCAGTCAAAGTCTTTCTCTGTAAAGGTTTTAGGCTTTTTCAGCCAGCCCTATTTAAGCAGAGGAAACCAAAGTTTTTCAATCTTGAGGATAGGTAGCTTGAGAAATCGTTGAATAGAACGTCGTCGGCTCTCAAACATTATTGGGTATGGCATCAATTTCGCCAATAACTCAATACTCACTTGTTTATGGGTTGGGACCATAAAAATTAAAATAGTCAGACTCAAGTATTTGGCGTTTTTGAGCTGCTGTTGGAAACAAATTGGGTATGATTGAGGTAACATTTTTAAATGATGGGCTTCTTAACAATACTGAACCCATCTTTTTTTACCATAAATCGGTCATAACCCCGTCATCTGTCTATGTTGATATATTTTACACCATAAACTCAGGAGATCCAGAAACTTTATATATTTATGCGTCTCGGACTGATATAAAAAAATAAAATTGAAAGTTTGGGTTTTCTTCCTCAACCTAATCTACAATATTAAAAATTTGTGTAAGGGGAATGTTTATTACTAACTCTCATTATTCACGACACGGAAGTTACGGAAATACGGATCACTGTTGTTTTTCTGAGTCCTTCTTCTTTCAATGTCCCAATTCCTCGTTACTAATTCCCAAATGACTCGCTTAGCCACAACAATAGAAGCCATACTTTACTTAAAAGGTCAGCCAGTGTCGATCGCAGAAATTGCCGAGATTGCCAAGTGCGATCGAGCCGAAGCCGAAGACGCCATCATCGAACTCATGTCTGACTCGTCCCACCGCGACAGTGCATTAGAAGTCGTCGAAACCCCCACAGGATACAGCCTGCAACTCAGAGAAGAGTTTGCCAGTTTAATGCAAACTTTAATACCTCCAGAATTAGGTGTGGGAGCTTTGCGGACGCTGGCTGCGATCGCCCTCAAAGGCGGCATCGCTCAGCCAGATTTAGTTAACTTGCGAGGTTCCGGAGCTTACCAACAAGTGCAGGAACTGGTAGAAATGGGTTTCGTCCGCAAACGGCGGCCCACTGAGGGGCGGTCGTATTGGTTACAAGTTACCGAGAAATTTCATCGGTACTTTCAAGTAGACCAACTGCCAAAACAATTGCAAATTGACTTTCAGGCAAATTTGTACCCAAGCAATGACGAGTAGTTTGAAGTAGAATGTAACCAGCCAGAAATTAAGAATCGCCAAATGGTTTTTCACCCTGACTTTGACACATCCAATGCCCAACAAACCGCAGTCAATCCACTGCTGAAGTACCTCCAACACCAATCCCCGGAGGTTCTAGCCCGCGTCGCCAAGTCTGTCAGCCCCGACATCAGAGAAATAATCTCTCATAACGTTCAAGGACTTGTCGGCGTTTTGCCTTCAGAAAATTTTAACGTCGAAATTACCACCGATCGCGAAAACTTAGCAGGTTTGCTAGCTTCAGCGATGATGACAGGCTATTTTTTGAGGCAAATGGAGCAAAGGATGCACCTCGAAGAAAATTTAGCAAGCACCAGCTCGATTAAACCAAATTCACCCAAAGACAAGTAAAAAGATCGACGGGTTGGGGAAGCCAGAAAGATGAAAGTATAGCCTTTCTCAAAAAGGTGAGGTACGAATTTTGACCTGGAAAGCTTGACAATACAGGGTTTCTGTATACCTCATTTATCTGAGAACCGCTATAGTTCAGAAAAATCCATAATCCTGAATCGTGGAGGCACAGGGAATTAAGAAACCGGGCTGTTAACCGGATATCCCTCGCGCTACACCGACGGTTTTGGTGAAAAAACCCGGTTGCTGCGTCCAGGACTATAAAGCATCCGATTTATCTTTCATCCTCCACCGTTTGCAACTAATAGCAGTGTCCAAAAAGAATGCAACTGTAGGTAAGCTCCAAATCCTTATCCCGTAAGTTATTCCCTATTCTTTAATCGAACCTCGAAAATTGTATTACCCACCGGCGGAGCTACCCGATAGGGGAAAAGCACCCGGACGTACTTTAATTTTCTGAACTTGACCCAAACGGTTAATTTCCACTTCGAGTTCTTTGCCCACAACGGTGTTTTCCACCCGTTCTTGCACATCCCCAGGAGTGTTAACCGCAATTCCGTCAACTTTTTGAATGACATCTCCGGGGCGCAAGTCGGCTTTTTGAGCGGGGGAATTTTCCACGACTCGCGTCACGGCTACGCCTTGATCGAGGGTAATTTTATTATTATCGAGCTGTTTGTTGAGTTCTGCCTTGGTGGCGGCAGTCAAGCTGACCATTTGAATGCCGAGATAGGGATGTTCGGCTTTACCTTTGGCGAATAGCTGATCGGAAACTCGTTTGGCGGTTTCAATCGGAATTGCAAATCCCAAGCCCTGAGCGTCGGCGCGGATAGCGGTATTGATACCAATTACTTCGCCTTGGTCGTTGAGCAGAGGGCCGCCAGAATTGCCGGGGTTGATGGCGGCGTCGGTTTGAATAAAGCGGACTCGCTTGTCGGGGATGCCGACTTGAGAACTCGATCGACCCGTAGCGCTGATAATGCCCACAGTCACGGTATTGTCGAGACCTAAAGGATTGCCGATCGCGATCGCCCACTGTCCCGGTACAATATTGTCTGAGCTGCCCAAAGCCACCTGCGGCAGTTCCTTAGCATTAATCTTAACTACAGCAACATCCGTCAGCGGATCGACTCCCTGCACCTTACCCTCAAACTCGCGGCCGTCTTTGAGAGTCACCTTGACAGTATCCGTCCCGGAGACAACGTGAGCATTAGTAACGATGCGGCCGTCAGAAGTGAGAATAAACCCGGAACCCGTACCTCTCTTGACTCGTTCTTCCGGCTGCGGCAAATTCTCCCCAAAAAACCGACGAAACAAAGGATTTTTGAAAGCTTCCGGCACTTGATTCGCTACCTTGCTGGATGCGTCAATCCGCACTACAGCCGGGCCGACTTTTTCCGCTGCTTCAGCAATAAAATTGGGATTGCTGCGATCGACCGCCCGATTTTCCAGAACTGGAGGAGACGCATAGGGGGGGATTTGCTGGCGTACTACTGGCAAAACCAATCCGGTTTCCAGATTGTTTGAGCCTTGCAGATAGCGATTTCCCAACCATCCCATACCTCCGCCGATTGACAGCAGAGTCACATAAAGGGTCGCTTGCTTAAAAGATAAACTCATTTAATAACTCCCGCTAAATACCTCATCCCCGCAGACAGGTTCCGAATCAAGCTTTTTTGTCTTGGCGACGGGAAGGAAGCGGGGCGGGGCGTACCGCTTCCTCAAGAACATAGCTGTTAACAGGCAGGTGCCCATCAGCATCACAGGCAATTTTGCCGGATTTGCCAAGAGCGACTCAAACTAATAATTCTCATCCTAACTTGGCTTAGCCTGGGATTTACAGTCTGGGGAGTGGCTAGAGCTTTCAAATATGCAGTTTCACAGGATTTTAAAATTGTCAACTGTCCGAAATGAATACTTTTTTATGTACATAATGACTTTGAAACGCTTATTTCCGCTGATTTCTGCACTAATTTGGTCGATCGCACCCGTTGGGAAAACGGCGGCAAATACCGAGATCCCACCTGCAAATCTTCCTTTAGGTACACCTGTGGAAAACCCCGACCCCGCCCGCGATTGTCCGAGTCCGGCTATGTCTCGGCTGCGCCGCCACACTGTGGCCCAGGGCGAAACAATAGAAAGCATCGCGCGGCAGTACAATGTGAGCCCGGCGGCGCTGATGGGGATAAATCCGATGTTGGGGGGCGGTGGAGTATCTGCTGGAAGTGCGATCGTCATTCCTCCGTACAGCGGCATCGAGGTAGAAGTGCCTGCGGGCTGGAATTGGCAAAAACTGGCAGAAGCTTACAAAGTGCCTGCCGATTTGCTATTTGAGGCGAATGGGTGCAGGCCTTTGGGGAAAACGGTGTTTGTGCCAGGGGTGAATAGGTCGATCGGGCCTTCTATCAATCCCGATGCAACGCCATCGGTGCAAGGATTTCCGCTGCCCGCGCCAGCAGTGGAAGCTTTGCGTTACGGGCGGCAATTGCATCCGGCGCGGCGCGAATTTTTTTTCCACAGCGGGGTAGATTTTTTGGCGTCGGAGGGTACGCAGGTTTTGGCCGCGGGCGAGGGGACTGTCGCCTTTGCCGGGCCGCAGGGGGATTACGGGAATTTAGTGGTGGTGAACCATGAAGCGGGGAAGCAAACGCGCTACGCTCATTTGAAAGATATTGCGGTAAAAGTCGGTCAAAAAGTGCAGTCTGGAGAAGTTTTGGGAACTGTGGGGATGACGGGAAAACGGGACATTCCGCCATCTCATTTGCATTTTGAAGTTCGGTACAATTCGGGCTTGGGTTGGGTTGCTGAAGACCCGCTGCTTTATTTGCAAGCGACTATTAAAAAATAGGATTGTTAGTGTGATGGGGGGTGACAACCCGCCCCAAATCCAGACTGGGTAAGGATTGAGCTGTGTTGTGGTTTAAAAAGATAGGCAGCAGAATTGTTACACGATTGCCTATTCCCAAAAATATGTTACCAACATTTTACCAGACTCACTTACAAAAACAACTGACGCAAACCCCGTTTATTTTACTCACAATCTTTTTGAACCTGAGAGAATCCGAGAAACAAGTAACGATCGCACTAATCGGGTTTCCATTAATCACTTATTGGTGAACAACTTATTGCCCGATCGCACATTTCTCTCAAATTCGATCGCCCGATCAACAAAAAATCCGATCGCCCATCCACCAAAAACCCGGCGGTTGAAACCCAAAAACCCCGGCGGTTGAAACCGCGTCTACACAGACAAAACCCGCGAAGGCGGGTTGAAGATTTCACCCGATGATTTTCAATCTCCAAATACCCTCTTCGTCCGCGTAGGCGGACATCGTTTGTGTAGACGCGGTTTCCAACCGCCGGGATTTCAACCGCCGAGGATTTCAAATTAGATCGCCCGAATCGACCCAAAAATCCGATTATCCCCCGCCGCTAACTCCCTCCAATCGCAGGAAATGCACCCGGCCGAACACATCGCCCGCTACAACTGTCACGCCATCAGGCGCGATCGCACAACACTTAAACTCAGCATCTCCGCTGAAACTAACAATTTGTTTGCCATTAAGCAAATCCCAGATTTTCAGGGTTTTATCGTCTGAAGCGGAAATCGCTGTTTTGCCGTCTGGTGCGATCGCCACTGCTCTTACCCAGTTACTATGACCCGTGAGAGTTTTGAGTTCCGAGCCTGTCTCGGTGTCCCAGATTTTCAGGGTTTTATCTCCAAAAACGGAAATCGCTGTTTTTCCGTCGGGCGCGATCGCCACTGCTGTTACCGGGCCACGATGACCCGTGAGAGTTTTGAGTTCTGAGCCTGTCTCGGTGTCCCAAATTTTCAGGGTATTATCCCTTGAAACGGAAATCGCTGTTTTTCCGTCGGGTGCGAGCCCCACTGCTCGTACCGATTCACTATGACCGGTGAGGGTTTTGAGTTCCGAGCCTGTCTCGGTGTCCCAAATTTTCAGGGTTTGATCCTCTGAAGCGGAAATCGCTGTTTTTCCGTCGGGTGCGATCGCCACTGCTAGTACCGAGTGAATATGACCGATGAGAGTTTTGAGTTCCGAGCCTGTCTGGGTGTCCCAGATTTTCAGGGTATTATACCCAAAAGCGGAAATCGCTGTTTTTCCGTCTGGTGCGATCGCCACTGGATTTACCCAGGCACTATGACCGATGAGAGTTTTGAGTTCCGAGCCTGTCTGGGTGTCCCAGATTTTCAGGGTATTATCCCTTGAAGCGGAAATCGCTGTTTTTCCGTCTGGTGCGATCGCCACTGCACTTACCCAGTCACTATGACCGATGAGAGTTTTGAGTTCCGAGCCTGTCTGGGT
>NZ_JAUBQM010000138.1:0-8015 GCF_036701245.1 Microcoleus sp. Pol14D4 | reverse complement strand
AGAAAACGGCTCAATCTCTTGGGTTTGAGCTCGTTGCTAAACCTCTGCAGTTAGATTGAGTTTCTGAGGAGGACTTTCGCTATGAGACAGGGATTTCAATCCCTGTCGGACTCTCGGACTCACTCGCGGACTAACTACTGACTGCTGACTACTAACGCAAACGAGTGCCGCCACCCGGTTGCAAACCCGGAATTCCACCCGACGATGGATTTTGGGATCTAGGCCGCGATCCGGGCGGGAAAGTAAGCAGCACTTTTTCATTTCCTTTCAAACCCGATCGCACTTCCGTCTTGTCATCCACCGTCATACCAGTCTTAATCGGCATAAAAGCAGGTTTGCCATCTTCTCCACCGGGAACAAAAACCCCCGTTTCCCTTTGTTGGCGGACAATTGCTGCAGTCGGAACTACCAAAACATTTTTAAGTTCACCGGCTTTAAATTCCACATTCACATTCATACCCGATCGCAGCATTTGTTTATCGTCATTAATAATTGCCGCTTTAACCTCAAAACTTGTCACATTTTGCAGGACGATCGACTGAGGCGAAATTTGAGTGATTTTACCTGCAAAAGTCTTTCCCGCAAAAGCATCGGCCTGAATAGATGCAGCCTGGCCGATCTTAATCTGAGAAATATTAGTTTCTGCTACGTTTGCTACTAATTGATTTTTTGAAGCTAAGGACAAAATCGAAGAAGAAGTCGCCGAAGAAACCGCACTACCTGCAGTCGTGGGAGTCACAAAAGCGCCCGGATCGGCGTACTTGCGGGTGACAGTGCCGGTGAAAGGAGCCCGCAGCACAGTGTCGTCGATCTGCGCTTGAACGCTTTGCAGGCTGCCTCTAGCGGCGAGAACTTGGGCGCGGGCTTGGGCGATGTCTTCGGGGCGGGAACCTGCTTCTAGCAGCGCCAAAGCTTGCTGTTTTTGCTCGACGGCGGCTTGCCCCGCAGCGATGTCTTCCGACCGTGCGCCCGATCGCGCCAGGGCCAAAGCTTGCCGTTTTTGCTCGACAGCGGCCCGCGCCGCAGCGATTTCTTCGGGGCGTGCGCCCGATCGGGCTAGGGTCAAAGCTTGCCGTTTTTGCTCGACAGCAGCCCGCGCAGAAGCGATTTCTTCAGGGCGAGTACCCGCTTGCAGCAAAGCTACAGCTTGTTCGGCTTGCCTGACTTGCGTTTGAGCTCGATCGCGCGCGGTGCGGGAGTTGTTCGCAACTTGCAAAGCAAGGGCTCCGGCATTATAGAGTTCCTGATTTCTCTGAAAGTCTTCCTCTGCTTGGTTTTTGGCGTATTCGGCATCTCTGAGTTTGGCAATTGCTTGGGCGATGTCTTCAGGGCGATTGCCCTTGAGCAATTTTTGTAAATTTGCCTGTTGTTCAGCTAGTTGTGCCTCCGCTACGGCAATATCCTGGCTTCGATTGCCGTTGAGCAATTTTTGTAAATTTGCCTGTTGTTCAGCTAGTTGTGCCTCAGCTACAGCAATGTCTTGGGTTCGATTGCCGTTGAGCAATTTTTCCAGACTTGCCTGTTGTTCTGCTAACACTGCCTTAGCCACAGCAATGTCCTGGGTTCGAGTGCCGTTGAGCAATTTTTGCAGGTTTGCTTCGGCGGCTGCGAGTTGTCCGCGAGTTTGGGTAAGTTGTCCTTGGAGGTTGGAGTCGTCCATGTAGGCGAGAATCTGCCCTTGTTCAACCTTATCTCCTTCCTTGACAAGCAAACTTTTGAGCATTCCTGAAGTTTTGGGGCTGACGTTAACGGAACGTTCGGGCACAATTGTGCCGTTTGCCGAAATTGTAATCGGCAGGTTCACCCTTTCGACAGCAACGGTTTTTTCCCTGCGTCTGGTTTCGCGGCTGGATTTGACTGTGAGTTGGCTGTAAGCTGTGTAGCCTACTCCTGCAAGCAGGGAAGCGGCAAGCAGCCCGCTAACCCACGGAGTCAGCTCTTTTTTTATCTGAAAGTGCTTTACTAAGTACATATAAATTAGACATATCGGGCGTCTGTTCAATTTAGACCGCTCCGGAACAGAAAACGTTCAATTATGATATTTTTAGTTAGGAGCGATCGTTTGCCGCTCAAATCAACCGTTATGCGACAAGTCCTCTATGGGGGTGTGGCGGGAAGCCGATCTTGATAAGCACCTTCTTTGTGGTTGATTCAGAAGCGTTTAGAACGGCACCACAATCGTGGGAGGTATGATTTTGATCGAGCTCAAGATATTTACTGCGAAAATACGAATCTAGTTGGTAGAGACTATACTCGAAAATCATAGGAGGTTAGAGCAATGGATCAGCATCATCGATACTTGCGAATCGCCCTTGTTGTTGTCGGAATTGCCTTTCTGCTTGTCTATCCACTGATGAAGGTTTGGTCGTCTGGCTGGTCGTGGCAACCAGGCCAATACGAATACGAACAGATGATCGTCGGCATTTATGCGACGCTTGGTGTCTTTTTGCTGTGGGCTTCTCGAAAACCAGAAACGCATCTCAGCTTAATCTGGTTCACCGTCTGGTCGAGTGTTGTCCACGGGCTGATCATGGCGGTACACGCAGTGATTGATTCTGCGGAACGCGGACACCTCCTCGGCGATGTTCCAGCATTGATTTTGGTGGCAATTGTCCTTGGTTTCCTAGCGTCACGCGAAGTGGTGCCAAGTGAATGAATGGGCGCGGCAGAACACATCAAATGCCGGAGAAAAACGAAAGCCCGGGGTGCTGAGTTAAGGACTCTACTGCCGCTGATTTGAGCCGTTCGATCGCTCCGGGGTGCATTTTCTCGATTCGTACTAATCGCTGCTAAGTCAGCAAGATGTATCTCACCCCACTCGTAATATCAATTCCGGTTGCACCGGAATTATGGTTGACTGTTGACTGTTGACTGTTAACGGGCGGGTCGGAAAACTGAATGATAGTTGAGTATTGACTGTTGATTCGATTTTACGCCCGACTCCGGAAGCGCGGATTTGATATAAAGCGTGGTGATCGGCTCAAGAAAATTTTAGCTAATGATGTTAGTGAATATAGCAATTCTTGCAGGAGTCGTAAATTTTTGACCCCACCCCAACCCTCCCCGAACCCGCAGTTCGGGAGTAAGAGATTCACAAATGATTTAGGATTGCTATAGTCAACTAACCAATTAGCTACAGGAGAAACCTCATGGCTGTATATTTAATCGCAGACGTTAAAGTTACCGATGATGCCTGGATTCCTGACTACGCAGCAAATGTTCACGATATCGTACATAATCATGGGGGGAAATACCTTTCCCGCAGTGGCAATATTACGACTATTGAAGGCGAGGAACTAGAAACAACGCTGGTTGCCTTGGTGGAATTTCCTTCTATGGAGGCAGTGCAAGCGTTTGTTAACGATCCAGCCTATGCAAAATATCGTCAAGCTCGGCAGGCTGGTAGTATCGGCAGGCTCCATGTAATCGATGATACCGATGTCGCAGGAACCATACCCTATTTACCAAAAGGTTAATATCGTCAATTCTATGGTGTATTGTGAAGACCCATTTGGCAATATTGTCGAGATTTATAGCCACAGCTACGAATTGACATATTCTGCTGGAGCTTATATGATGTTCGGGCGATCGCATCGATCGAACTTTTGAAAAGTTCGATCGCCAATTTCCTCAACAAACAGCCGCTACACCCAACTCTGCAATCGCCGCCTCCGGGCCCACCAAAGAAATATACGGTTCTACAAAATATTTCTTAGCAGCATCCCGCGCTTCTGAAGCTGTCACCTGTGCAATTTCTTCTTGAAACTGCTGGTCAAATTTAATTCCCAATCCCAAAATTTCGTACCAACCTAAAACTTGGGCAATTTGAGAATTAGTTTGTTTTCCTAAAGCATATTGACCGAGCATTTTATTCTTGCAAGCTTGCAATTCTTCCTCGCTTAGTTCGGTGTTGGCGAGTCGATCGACTTCTGCGCGCAATCCTTCAAAAGCAGTCGCCGTATTTTCGGGCGCCGTACCCATGTACGCGACAAACTGAGCCGTGTCTAAGCGCGTCGCGTAGAGCGCGGAAACGTCGTAAGCCAAGCCCCGCTTTTCCCGCAATTCCACAAACAATCGGCTCGACAAACCGTTACCCAAATAAGTATTCAGCAATTTAATCGCTGCGTAGTCGGGATTTTTGACAGAGGGTGCGAGGTAGCCCAGCATAATCACTGATTGCTGCGTATCTTGCGCCGTAACGACCGATTGAGGTGAGGGGTAGAGAGGGGGGACGGTTAAAGTTGGCAGGGGTGTTAAAGGCGCTTTCCAGTCTCCAAAAGTTCGATCGATCAGCGCGATCGCATCTTCGGTGGAGATTCTGCCGGCTATAGAAATAACTGCATTATCGGGACGGAAATAGGTTTTGTGGAACTGTTCGAGCTCGTTTCTGGTGAGCTTTGACATCGTAGCTTCCGTGCCCAAGGGAGAGAAAGCATAGGGATGTTCCTGGTACATCGAGTGCCGCAATTGCTCGAAGGCGATCGCAAATGGCTGTTCTTGCTGCGATCGAATTGCTGATATGGCAATGCGGCGTTCGAGTTCGACTTCAGCTTCCGGGAAAGTGGGCGATCGCGTCAATTGCGCCGCCAACTCCAAAATCTCCTCAAAATCTGCAGAAACCGTCTTCAAACTCACTAAAAAATAGTCTGTAGTAGAGTCGGCACTCAACCTCGCTCCCACCGATTCTACACGCTCGGCAATTTCCAGCGAAGACAGCCGATCGGTTCCCTTAGTCATTACCGCCGACAGCAAGTGACACAATCCTGCTTGTTCCGGCTGCACGTAGCGACTGCCGGCCCGCAGGAATATCCTAGCTGCAATAATATCTGCTGCTGGATTTTCTGCTGCTAAGACAACAATACCGTTGTCTAAAACCGTGCGCTGGATTTCATTTTTCATTGAATTCTTTGTTAACTGTTGACTGTTGACTGTTGGCTGTTGACTGTTCGCTGTTGATTGTTGACCACAGTAACAGATACATTTAACCCGGTAAATCTAGGAATCCACCTAAATCTACTTTGTATGACATATGCTTAATATGCCTAAAACGATGATGACTTAATGTAACCATCGCTCTTGCTATTTTAGCTGCAAGTCTTCTCTTACCTTTTTTCAATTAACAGTCAACCGTCAACCGTCAACCGTTATTAGATTGGTTTGAGTACCACGGCTGTATAGCGTCGGGGAGAGAGATATTGTTGAGCTAGGCGCTGGAGGTCTAAAGGCCCAAATGCTTTAATCCTGGTGGGATAGCTGAGCGCTAATTCCGCAGTGGCGATCGTATTGTAATATCCGTAAAGACCGGCGAGCTGTCCCGGCGTTTCGAGGGAGAAAGCAAAATCGTTGCACAGCAAACGCTGACAGCGGAGCAATTCTACCTCGGAAACCGGCTCAGACTGCAATTGCCAAAGTCGATCGCAAATCCGAGATTCCACCTGTTCGACATCCTTGGCTTCCAAGACTGCACTGATAGTAAATAAACTCGATTCCCGTTGCAGCGAGAAAGTGCTGTCGATCGCCTCTACTAATTGTAATTCTTCCCGCAGTTCCCTGACTAAACGCGAAGTCCGCCCGTCTGCGAGCAACACCGACAGTAAATCCAAGCCGCAAGCACTTTGCAAATGTTCAACTCCCGGGCCCGTCCAGGCCATCATCAGCCGCGCTTGTTCCAATCGGGGGAGGCCCAATTCCTGACGGCGAATTTCTATCAGTGGCGGTTCCGCCTCTGCGGTTAATTTGGGACAATCCCACCTGTCTGAAAACTGCTCGAATGCTTTCGCCGTGATATCCCTAGCCTGTTCTTCATCAATTCCCCCGACTACCACCACAGTCATATTTTCCGGCTGATAGTGCGATCGGTGGAAACAGCGCATTTCGTGGGGAGTTCGCGACATCAGCAGCTCTTCCGTGCCGAGTACCGATCGCCTGTAGGGATGCCGCTGGTAAACTGTTTCCATCATGGCTTGGAAACCCAGCCAATCGGGATTGTCTTGAGCTTGACGGATTTCTTCGAGTACCACATCTCGCTCGCGATCGAATTCCCGATCCGGAATCGAAGCCCGCAACAGCAATTCTGCCAGCGGCTGGGCTGTTTCTGCTAAATAATCGGCTGCTGCGTTAACAAAAAAATGCGCGTAGTCGTGACTTGTAGCTGCGTTGGCGACACCGCCGCGATTTTCGATTACTTGGTCAAATTCTCCAGGGGCGATCGAATCCGTCCCTTTAAATATCATGTGTTCTAGAAAATGAGCCATTCCCGACCAAGAATCCGGCTCCAGCGTAGCGCCAGCCCTTACCCACACGTCTAGCGCGACCACCGGTGTGGCCGAAATCCGCTGGTGAATGACCGTTAACCCATTATTCAGCTTCCAGACATTGGCTGGGAACTCTAAAGCAGTGAGCAGTTGAGACAAGCTAGTTATTCTTAAACTTTAGTTAACTTCGGCTGCAACCATGGTAGCGCCTTCCAGCTATGCGATCGGGATTAATTGATACAAAAGTCAGTCTTCTGTTGGCAGTTGTCAGTTGACTGCTGGCAGTTAGCGCTTGGCAGTTGTCAGTTGGCGGTTGTTATTAAGGGTAATTTTTGCTTTTTTCAAAAACGACCTTAGCATTAATTAACTATCATTTCTTGGTTTAAAAGTCAATAGGTTGCGCGGGATATTAATGAATCAGTCGGGAGAAAGAGGATGTTATCAGAATATATCAATAAATTAAGAGATGTAAGAACACTAAAGACATTGAGAGGAGAAACGACAGATGGTAGCTACCCTAGAAGATACCAAGCGCCAAGCGATCGCCACTAAATTAGCAGACATGAAAGCGCTGCAAAACCTGTTGATCGCTAACGAGCAATTGTTCATCAATTCCTGCAACGACTCCGAACTAGCCCAGCGCTTCCGAGATATGCTCGAAGACGATCGCAAAAACTTGGGCGTATTAGAAACTACGATCGTGCAATACGGCATTCAAGCCGAACCCAAAGAAACCAGCACAAAAATGATTGAAGAAGTTCAGAAACTCATGCAAGGTTCTGAACTCACATTGTTTGAAAAAGTCAGCCAGCACGAACTGCTCAAACACAAACAAACAATGGCCGGTTTGTTAATTCACAAAGCTGCTCAAGTAGTCGGCGCTGACATCGAAGCTGCCATTACCCCCCTCAACACAGTTAACTTTGAGAACCGCGCTCACCAAGAACAACTCAAAGGAGTTCTCGAAATTTTAGGCGTGCGCGAACTGACCGGCAAAGACCCCGACCAAGGCGTTTGGGCTCGCGTACAAGATGCAATGGCAGCAATGACCGGCATCATCGGCGGTGCAGTTACCCGCAGCAAAGATGAGATGAACATCACCGAAATCATCTCAATGGATCACCGCAAAGCCGATACCCTATTTATGGAAATCGCAAGCACCGACGATCCTCAAAAACTACAAGAATTCTTCGGTCAACTTTACAAAGACCTCAGCGTTCACGCCGAAGCCGAAGAACAAGTTGTTTACCCAGCAATTCGCAGCTACTACAGCAACACTCAAGAACTTTACGACGAGCAAGCAGAAATGAAGCAAATGCTCGCCAAGATTAAGTCAATGAACCCGAGTTCTCCTGAGTTCAAAGCCCAAATCAAACAGCTCCAAACAGCAGTTCAGGATCACGTAAAAGAAGAAGAAAACGATATGTTCCCTCAAATTCGCCGCAACTTGAGCGAAGCACAAATGGAACAAATGGCTACTCAATTCAAAGCAGCCAAAAGCACCATCCAGCAAGAAATGGCTAACCTGAGCTAATTCAGCAGGGAGCTAATTGTAGCTCTAGCTGAGCTCAAAACTAGCTAAACTGCAACCTATCAATCCCGCTACCCACGTAGCGGGATTACTGTTTTGTGTAAACTCATTTGTGTAAATTCACCAATGTTCAAAAACTAATATCAAATCTGTTATAGCAATCCTAAATGATTTTCTAGACCTAGAGCAATCCTAATTAATTTTTTCCGTGCAATTATATTTATGTATTT
>NZ_JAUBQM010000137.1:0-8017 GCF_036701245.1 Microcoleus sp. Pol14D4 | reverse complement strand
GTCGGAGTCGGAGTTTCCGTTGGAGTTGGAGTCGGCGTCGGTGTCGGAGTCGGAGTTGGCGTCGGAGTTGGCGTCGGTGTCGGCGTCGGCGTCGGAGTCGGAGTTTCCGTTGGAGTTGGAGTCGGCGTCGGTGTCGGAGTCGGAGTTGGCGTCGGAGTTGGCGTCGGTGTCGGCGTCGGCGTCGGAGTCGGAGTTTCCGTTGGAGTTGGAGTCGGCGTCGGTGTCGGAGTCGGAGTTGGCGTCGGAGTTGGCGTCGGAGTTGGAGTCGGCGTCGGTGTCGGCGTCGGAGTTGGCGTCGGTGTCGGAGTTGGTGACTCCAAGTCGTCATTTGCGATCGTACCTATGCCCGTCCCTTTGGTAATAGTCGCATTGACAGCGGTGCTGAGGTTGACGTTAAATGTTTCGTCAGTTTCAAACTTAGAATCGCCGTTGACAGCAACAGTAATGGTTTTTGTCGTTTCCCCGGCATTGAAGGTGAGGCTGCCTGTTGCCGCCGCGTAATCGCTATCAGCAGTGTTAGCAGTACCGTCTAACGTGGCGTAATTGACGGTGACGGGCAAGCTATAAGCTGCTGAGAGAGTGGCGGTAAAGGTGGCGCTAGCAGTACCCGTATTGCCCTCGGTAACAACTACATCACCGATCGAGATACTAGGAATATCATCATTGGCGATCGTAGCAGTGGCGGTGCTGGTGGTGATAGTCGAACTTTCCGGCGCTGCGGTCAAATTTGGGTTGCTGAGAGTGACGGTAATTGTCTCGTCAGGTTCAAATGCGGTTTCGCCCAAGACATCCACAGCAATAGTTTTAGTTGTTTCGTTGGCGGCAAAGGAGATCGTCCCTGTGGCGCTAGTAGCCCCCGCAGCATTGATAATATTGTAGTCTTCGCCGTCGATCGCGGTACCGGCGATCGCATAATCTACTGTACTCGCTACCCCTGTTCCGCCGCTGCGAGTGACGGTGAAAGTGACGGGTTGAGTGCCGGAGTTGCCTTCTGTTAAGGAACCTGTGGCTGGATTTGTGAGTGCGATCGCATAAGCAATCGAGTCATTGGCTGCAATAGTCACCGTAGCATTGCTGCTGGCCGGTGCGATCGCATAATTCCCATTTCCCAAATTCAGTCGCAGCGTTTCTGCAACCTCCGGTATTGCGTCATCAACCGGAGTCAGAATCACATCCACAAAGCTTTGCCCGTTGGGAATAGTGACGGGAAAGGTACTGCCCAAATTGTAGTCAGCAGCAACGGCGGTGCTACTGGCATCAATAGCGAGATTCACCGTCAAATTACCGGCTGTGCTACCACTGCGGCTAACGCGGAAAGTGCCTGTGTCGATCGGGTTTTCCGAGGCTGAATTATCGAAGGCGGTGATGCTGACAATCTGCTGTAATTCAACAGCGCCGATGTCAACAGCAATGCCAGAAGGCCGAGTTAAGCCACGCTGATCCGTAGCAGGTGCGATCGCGCTACCCGCATCGATCGCGGGACTACCTACATTCAGCGCGTGGGTTTGCGTGGGGCCGCCGTTATTTGCCAGCGCTGCCAAATTCGGATTGATGGGAGTGCCAGCAGTGCCTACTAGATCGCCCTTAACACCGTTTGTGAAGCCAGCACCAGTACCGATGCCAATTAAGTTATTGCCATCACTTGTAAATGTGCCGTCTACATCGGGGTTTAAAACAGTAGCCGTGTTTCCAGCAATGATGGTGTTGCGGACATTTGCCGTCAAGGTATTGAAGATGCCGCCGCCTTGGTTTGTTGCACTATTGAGAGTAAGAGTGCTACTTCTCAGATCCAGCGTACCGCCATTTCTGATCGCGCCAAAGTTGGTTGCGGTGTTGCCAGAAAACGTGCTGTTGGTAATGGTTGCCGCGCCCTCGTTGACGATCGCACCTCCATTTTGTGCAGCCTGATTGCCATTGAACGTGCTGCTGGTGACACTTAATGGCTGGGCATCGTTTCTGATCGCACCGCCATCAGCCGCCGAAATGTTGTTAGTGAAAGTGCTGTCAGCAATGCTTAACAGTTCGCCCCCGCCTCGGTGGTAGATCGCGCCGCCACCGTCGGTGTTTTGGGAACTATTGCCAGTAAACGTGCTGCCAGTAATGTTTACCGAACCGGTATCGATCAGGATGGCACCTCCGCCTTGGCTAGCTGCCGTCGCTGTGTTTTCGGTGAAAGTGCTGCCAACAATGTTTAAAATACCGCCACCCTGCCTGATCGCGCCGCCGCCGAAAGCAGTAGCGGTATTGGCAGTAAACGTAGAACTCGTGATGGTCACCGTGCCGCCATTGTTGAAGAGAGCACCTCCTGCCCCAGCGACATTGGCGGAGAAGGTAACGTTTGTAAGGTTCAGGGTGACACCAAAGGCGTTATTAATGCCACCAGTCCCGTTAGCAAAGGTGAGGTTAGAAATGCTAACAGGGCCGGTATTAGTGTTAAGTATCTGCACTGCGCTGTTACCGCTGACTGTCAGGTTGGCTGCCCCAGGGCCGTTCAGACTCAGGCTTTCATTAATAGTTGGCAGTGTCGTAGCAAGGGTAATTGTGCCAGTAATGCCAGTCAGGTCAATAATATCTGGGCCTGCAGTAGCATTCGCTTGGGTAATAGCATCTCGCAGCGATCCTAAGCCGGAGTCGTTGGTGCTGGTGACTGCGAAAGTATTTAAAACACGATCGTAACTTGCGATCGCCTCTTGGGTGAATGCCAAAGGTGTTTCAATCGAACCAATTGTTACTTCTAAATCCCAGTCACCGCCTAATGCAGCACTTCCTGTCAGGTTTTTGGAGGCGGCGATGTCTGCACCTGTGAGTTGATTGAGGCGCTGCAAGAACGATCGCCCTGCTATCGGTGGGGCGATCGTTTTTGCAGCCACGTTGCAACCGTACAGGAGGATATCGGCGTTAGGGGCTAAAGCCTTTTTCCACTGCTGAAGTCGATCGCCGTATTCGTCTAGATTGTCAGAATTTAGCTGAATTGACCCCAGGTGCAAAATTCCAGGCCCGCCGTGAGAAACAATGTGAACGGCGTCCAGATCGGTGTAGCTAGCTAATAACTCTGTAATTTGCTCGACTCCATCCCCCGCCCGATCGAGTATAAATATCTCTTTCCTTGGTTCGGGGCTTGGTGCAAGGCTTTGATAATCTTCAACGGTTGGGTCAATGACAACTATTTGCGTAATTTTTTCCATGATCGATTTTCCTCGTAGATGCAAAGGAAATGGAGCTTAAAAGCGACGATCGTCTTGCCAAAAGAATTCAAATTAGTATTGACAAATAATCATTTGAATCCACTAGCTAGGTTTGGGAAAGCTTGTAAAAGGCAAGATATAAGGCTTAAGTCATAAGCAGCTTAGAGTCTTACTAAGACAACACAAGGAGCAAATTTGTTCCCAATCGCAAAAATTAGTCAGTAAATATAGCTATCAACCCGATCGCGCCTTCGAGCCCCGACTTCTTTAAGAAATCGGGGCTCTGTTCTGTTTATTCAGGTGGGCTTTCTTATTTCGAGACAGAGGCGAGAATGCTTTCCATCTCAGAAAGCTCGATCGCCCCGGAGAAAGTTTGGCCGTTCATAATAAAAAATGGAGTGCCTTCAATGCCCAGTTGTTGAGCGAGTTGCACGTCTTTGGCAATGGCGGCTTCGGCGGCGGGGCTGTTGCGATCTGTGTTGAATTTATCTAATTTTAGATTGAGCTTTTGGGCGATCGATCCGTACAATGGTTCGCCTAACTCTTTCTGCCCTTCAAACAAAGCGCTGTAATATTCCCAAAATTTCCCCTGTTGTTGGGCAGCCCAAGCTGCTTTAGCTGCTGGCAGGGCTTGAGGGTGAATTGAAGTCAAGGGAAAATGCTTGTAAGCTAAAGTAACTTTGTCTTGGTGTTTTGCCATAAACTGCTTGACAGTATCGTGAGCGCGCGCGCAAAACGGACATTGAAAGTCAGAGAATTCTAAAAGTACAATTTGCTGGGAAGGTGATCCCGTACTCGGAGAATCTCCAATAGCAGATTTGGGATTAGTTTTCATCTCCTGCAAAAATGACTGCTGCGCGGCTTTGAGAGACTGCTGCTGCTGTTGCTGGTACGCTTGTACCGACTCTAAAATTACTTGCGGGTTTTCGCGGATAATCTGCAAGACTTGCTCTTTCAACTTGGGATCGACTGAATTGCCAGCCGCTGACTGGGCGGGGGAACAACCGATAAATACCAGGCAACCTACCAGGAGTGCAGCAAAGCACAAGGCTTGCTGGCTGCGGAGTTTTCGCCAAATAGTGGATACGTTCATCTTTTTTTTCTGATTCACGGCAACACTTAATCGTACATTTAATTTTGCGGAGTGTCAGGTATACTGCTGTTGACTGCTGTCGAGCTATTTTTAGCTTTGACCAATAATTAGGCATTGGCACTCGGTAATTCGTAGTCGGTAATTGCCAAGGGATGTTAATCTCTCTAACAGCTACAAGTGCAATAATTAAGATTTCAATCATCGGGATTTATTAAGTATTATGTCTCCTCGAACTACCGCAATCAAAAAGGTTTGTAATGAGGAATTGAGTCTTCAGCATCTTATGAGGACTAGATTCCTCACTAGAAACGCGATCGCGGTTATTTTAGAGGAGTAGATATAAAAAATAAAAGGACGATCGCCCAGGCGATCGTCCTTTTATTTGGTGCAGGTATTATCCGCTTTTAGGCTTGGCTGAACCGGAGATTATTTGCGGTTGTTAAGCCATTTAGCCGCAACTATTCCCAAAATACCAGCAACAATTGGATTTCCCAAAAACTTCATCAAACTCGGCTGTTCTGCCAGCACTTCTCGGAAAATATCTGGGTGATTGTGATAGGTAAACGAGGCCAGCTTGGTAACATCGTCAGCATTCATGCGGCTGGCGTGGTGGGTAGAAAGTCCTAGCTGCTTTTCCAATTGGCGATCGTCCAATCCTCTCTTGCCCAAATGCTTGAAGAATTCCCGCGCTACATCGTCGCGTTCGTTTGGCTTAATTTGGGCGATCGCCTTTTGCAATTCCGGTTCCAACTGCGCCGGCGGGAGGGAGTCGTGATTCAGGGAACGCCCGAATAATTGTTTGCGCTGAGCAGGCGAAGTTCTCTGAGCAAAATCGTCAAAGTTTTCGTAATCTTCACCAGTTGTCTCCGGCATCATTTCTCGATCGCCCTGGGCTAAATCGTTCATGATTTGACGCTTGTAATTATCGCTGCTACTCATGGTAACTCTCTTCCAATCTACACAACAGTTCAGTATTAAATTGAGATGCTTTCGCCTTCCAAAAACTGCGAAATATTAAACCGCCACGCGGCTATCATTTAAGCTTGCTAACCAGGTCAAGACTTGTATTCAATCTGATTTGATTGCTGGTCGTACTTAGCAGTCAAAATCAGTTTTTTGTCAGGAGCGTAAACCAAAACACTTACATCCTGATTTGGGAAATTGCGGTGAAAACCTTGTGCTAAAGATTTCGCCAAATCTTTCACTTCAGTCGGGCGGACTTGCGGGGTAATTACAACTCCCAATTTGTTATTGTCGCGGACGTAAGCATCCTGAACCAAGCCATGAGCCGTCTTTGTTACCCATTGACCAAAATCTTGACCTGCTGCAGTATTGCCACGTTCTAGCTGGGCGTAATAACCCTGACTGCCACCAATTGCTCCAGGTACATCACTCGGTTTTTGGGCTGAAACGCTGGGCGCGCAGGCAGTAGTAATAGCCAGCATTAATACCAATAGTACGCCCGCAATTATTTTGCGACTCTGCTGCAATAAACTCACCTTTTTTCCTCCGTTCTGAAAACAAGTTGAATACTTGAAAGGGTCAGGTTGCTCGACCCTTTCAATTAGTATGAAGCTTAGTCTAGTTTCTTTTTGAGCTCATCTTTTACATCTTCGATCGCGTGACCAGCTTCAGCTTTGGCCTGCTTGGCTTTGCCTTCTGCTTTATCCTTCGGATCGCCAGTAACATTGCCTATGGCTTCTTGAGCAGCGCCTGCGATGTTGTTACCAGTTGCCTTTGCTCTATCTTCAACGCTCATGGTTTTCTACCTATGTGTATCTAATTTGACATTTTTTACTTAAACTCATCATAGGTAACCAGGAACTGCATTGCACTCTACCTCTAGGAAGAAACAACGAATAACAAATGGAATAGGGAATATGGAATAGGGAATATGGAACAGATCTTTTCCGTCTTGAAGCAACTGCCACTTTACCTACTTATTTTTTTTGTACCTTTTATGCTGGTTGCAATGAAGTAGTTATGTTAAAAAAAATCTTGGGTGTACTGGTTACCATACACCCAAAAAATTTTAAGTAATAAAAAAATATTTTAATTTTTTTTATTTAATTCTGCCTTCTGCGTTCCCAAGGCGAGTGTGGGCAACACCACATTTTACCCACACCCTCAAAAAAACCTATTAGTTTTAATCTACCTTGTGATGACATTCTTCATCTATTTTGTGCTGAAGTTCTTCTTTTAACTGTTCTACAGCGCGCATAGTTTGAGCATCTTCTTTTTTTTGCTGACCGAGGGTTTTTTCTGTTTCCTCACTGAGCAATATTTCCCTAGATTTTGGTAGTGTGACTTGATTTTTGCTGTCCGTGTGGTTCGCGTTTTCTTGACTATTCATTAGTTTTTCCCCTATTGTTTGCAAAATTTATTTTTAACAAGGGTACTTAGAAGTTAACCTTATATCTATTGTAAGGGAAATCACGAAGGCTTTCCTCTGTCTGAAGGGAGATAGGGGCTGGTGAAGAGTTTTGAGTTTTGAGTTTTATAGTTAAGATAAATTACGGAAACTTCCATTAGCCGCAAAGGATATAGCTGAAGGGGAATAGTGCGTGAGATTGCTTGCTCAGTCGCAAGGCCCGGACAGTGAATGACTTGGGGAAAGGGGAGGAGGGGGGAGAATTTTTCTGTGGCGCGATCGTCATAAGTACCTTTTGTAGTTTGTTTGATGAGGCTGTTTCGACAGCTTTGACATACTCCCCGACCGTCGCGGATGGAAATTCTAATTCATGGTTCATCGAAATCCACTTGCTATCTCAGGGTGCATCGTCAATAGTAGAGGGGGCATTCTCCCCACGCTTTCCCTCTTTAGGGGCGGATTCCCCTTGCCCAGAGATACCGTTTTGCTGCTCCAGCCCTAGCACCTTCAATCCCTTTTTCACAATAATTAAAGTCAGTGAAGGAGTCGCCTCCTCCACTCCTCTCCAAACCAGAACGTGATAGTTGCCCATCATTCCGATCCTCAATAAAACGGCTGTTGTCATCAGTACGTCATTACCAACATATCATTTTCCCACGCCCAAAGGCTTGGTTCCAGCAGTGGCTTAGGTTTAGCACTTTTGCAGCTAGATTTGTGGCTCTTTCGTACTTACTAGGCTAAAATTTTAGTAAATAGTTTGTATCAAAGTTAATTCTGAAAACATAATGACCAAACTGCTAAACCTACCCGGAGTTATAGTAGAAGACAGCAGACAAACAGATGAAACATTAATTTTCGATACTTCAAGTAGAGACAAAAACGGCAATCTGCCCACAACGTCGTCGAAGTAGTCATCAAAATCAGGAACATTTAGTTAAAGATTTACCGATGGGGAATCGAGAAGTAGTTTTAAGAGTAAATGGGCGACAATTTAAGTGGGATACTTGTGAAAAACCTTTCAGTAAAACTTAAAATTTGTAGCCCAACGTCGAAGTTTTACTAATAAATAGGCATAAATGAGTGCATAATATACGATCCGTAGCGACGTTAATAACCTAGTTAAAAATCACGATCGACCAATGAATAAGTCTGTAAATGGTAATGTTTATAACTGAGTCACTCAGGCCCATTTATGTAGGCCAACTCAAACGGTTAGGTATAGATAAAATTAGTTTTGTTAAAAGACAAAGAAAATTTTACTATCGGAATAGTATGCCACCAATCACCAATCAGGGTGCATCTCACTTTGGCAAATGTGTCAAAAAAGAGATAAAATGAAAAAGCTAGTAAAATCGTTAAATAAAGATG
>NZ_JAUBQM010000136.1:0-8111 GCF_036701245.1 Microcoleus sp. Pol14D4 | reverse complement strand
TGCCTATCTTTTTTTACCACAAGTTGGCTCAATCCTTACTAACTATGGGTTTGGGGCGGGTTGTCACCCCCCCAGGTTAAATTTATTTACGATATTTGCGATAGCAGTTTGATGCGCTGACACTGCAGGTGCAATCGCCCCTGCAAAATCCTGAACTTAAGATAAAAACCCAGCAGGCAAAAGGTTTTAAAAGCTAAAACTCAACAGAAAAACTCAATAATACATAAACCTAACTTATGTGATTCACGAGAGTATGTTAAGAACATTAGCAAAATTTTAAGGTTAGTTGCAAAACCCAGGCTGTTGTCACCGCCGCAGAGGCAACAGTGGTAGCTTGGATTACAAGATGTAAGTTTTCCGCTTAACAGCTACCAACAATAAAAAATATGTACGACAAACGTCCCGATCGAGATTTGGCGACTGCTGCTGTTACTGCGGCTTTGGGAGCTGGGGTCGTTACCTCTTTTGCGGTGAGCAGAGGGCAAAACCCGCTGGTAGCCATCGCAATTACTATTTTTGCAGCGGGAGTAGCTGTAATTTGCGATCGGTTCGGCTTAATTTAAGCGATCGTCGATTTTTTAATACAAAGTCAACTTATCAAAAAATCCCCGCCCTATTTGCAACTAGCAAAAGTGGGGATTTTTATTGGCTAGTTTTTGGGTTAATCAGCGGTACTTTCCCAGACGCACTCGCCACATGAAGAAGCCGCGTTTCTTAACAAAAAAACTGCGATTTCAGGCTCTTTAGCCGACCACAAATTAAGGTGATGACAGCCTGCTCGCAAGTCTTGTGGTAATTTCAGCGGCAGGCAGATAAAATATTAGCCAACACTACCTGACAACTTATTCTCTTTTGGTCTTCAAGGCTAAGACTATGCCTGCAAACTTTTTTGCTGAGTCTCGCGTCTCTAGAAGCAGCGATGCTATCTTGGTTATTACCTGTAATTATTTTTGACGGTATTTTTTTTAGAAAAACGGGTGCTTCGCGCTTTTCAAATATAACTTAGCGTTGGTAGAATCCAAGCCAAGCGTGCCAAAAATCATTTTTGGTAGTTTGCTCACACAACCCACCCACCATTTCACACTAAAAAATTATGGAATCTCTTGCTTACCTCGAACTTGCTCTTGTTTGCGAAGCACCCCTAGAGTCGAAAATTTTTGATGAACCCAAGTGGCAAAACCTATCGAGTCAAACTTACGTCCGTTTGCTGTCTCTGGCTTTGATGCTGTCGGTTTTGAGTGCAGCAGGTTCGGCTTTTGCTCAAATAGATCCGGGATATCCCAATTTGCGCTCTGTTCAAGACAGGTTGCGGGAACTTGGCTATTTTCCCAGATCTTCGACAGGTCAACTCGGCCCAGTTACTCAACAAGCTCTGACTAACTTTCAGCGAGACTATCAACTGTCGCTGACTGGTAGGCCCGATCGAGCTACTGTAATAGCACTTAACAGTTTGGCCGGGGATGACGATCGACCTTTTAAAACTATCTATACAAATTATAGGGAGCTGCGTTTTGGAGACGCGGGTGCAGATGTTTCGGCACTCCAGCGCAGGTTGCAGCAGCTAGGCTACTTCAGCGCGCATCCTACAGGGAGTTTTCGCGAAGTTACTCAAAATGCGGTTAGATACTTCCAACGGATTAATCGACTGCGGGTGACTGGAGTTGCCGATAGGCAAACTTTAGCTTTGCTGTTTGGTTCCACCCGCCCCGTTACGCTTCCAGGGAATATTTCGGGAAATGGCGGTTGCAAGGGGCTGCGGTTCGGGGACAGAGGGGCGACGGTAGACTTGATCCAGCGACAATTAAAAGCTTTGGGCTATTTTGAAGGCGGCGTTGACGGTAAGTTTCGGGAACGCACTCTCTACGCTGTGACTCGTTTTCAGCAAGATTACAATCTGGTTTCTGATGGTTGCGCTGACACTGCTACTTTGACTGCTATCGATGCCCAGATGAGGCAAGCTGAAATTACCTCATGGACTGACGAAGATGACCAACAGATTAATGGCGGAGATTTTCTAGAGTTGGGCGACAGAGGCCGACAAGTAGAATTTGTGCAGCGGCGGCTGCAAGAATTGGGTTATTACAGGAGCCAGATTCACGGTTGGTTCGATCGACCAACTCAAGCAGCTTTGATCCGCTTTCAGAGAGATAGCGGGCTGTTCGGGACTGGAAGGGTCGATCGCAGCACTCGATCGGCTTTGCGACAAGGCAACAGGCAGGCTGCAGCGCCTGTGCCGCAAATCGCCACTGGTCTGCGACGGGGCGATACTGGGGCTGCTGTCCGACAGCTTCAGTCTGCCCTCAGAAGTCTGGGCAAAAACCCCGGCCCGGTGAACGGAGTATTTGGAGCCGAGACCGAGTTTGCGGTGCTATCGTTTCAGCAGGAACGCAATTTGTCACCGGCGACGGGTATTGCCACTCCGGCGACTTTGGCTGCGCTCCAAAACGGATTAGCTGGGCGGGTAGCTGTTCCTGCTGTTCCAATTAGCAACAGTTTCAACTCTCGATCGAGCATTCAGCAATTACAAAGGCGGCTGCAAGACCTCGGCTTTTACACAGGCCCCATCGGCGGAGTTTTTGATACTCCGACGAGAGACGCCCTCGATCGAGCTCAGCGCAGTTACGGGGTCAGCAGCGACGATTTGTTGAGCCAAACTTTTTAGCCCCGGGCTTGCGGACGCTACATCAAAGAAATCGGGTTTCTCGTTTCCGACTCATTCCTGAAATGATGTATTTTTCTTCAGAAACCCGGTTTCTGCCTAACTGCGATCGCACTTGGGCTACCGATTTTTGTTAAAACTTGTAACAAGCCGTACTTGGAAATGCGAAAATAGTGTATGTTCACTCGATTGCATCCGCGGCGCTGCTGCCGTTCTGGGCGATCGACCTCGGACAAGACCAATTGCTGGAAACCAAAGACGGCCATCCCATCCGCAAAGCTTCGTGACACACCGTATGAATGGTTAGCTGGCAGTCTAGCAGGTGCAACCCAGACTTTTCAGCTTGCTTCAGGCCAATTTTCAAAATCGAATCGTTGTTAAATTCGATCGTCCTATTGCACTGAACGCAGACTAGGTGGTGGTGGTGATGCGGGTAAGGCTGGTTTATTTCATAGTGTTTGTGACCTTCTGCTAGTTCGAGTTCGCGGAGGAGGCTCATCCTTGCCATTAACTTTAAAGTTCGGTAAATGGTGGACAAGCTAATGTTTTCTCCGCGATTTTTTAACAAAGTGTACAAATCCTCCGCACTCAGGTGATTGCCTTTGGGGAGGTTCTGAAACACGTGCAAGATGGTTTCCCGTTGGGGAGTCATCCGCCAGCCTTTGTCATTGAGTTCGGATTTGAATGAGGACGCGGTATAAAGTGCCATAGTGACCCTCTCAAGAAAGTCTGCCTATTGACAATAATACACAACGATCGAGATATTTTGCAAATATCGCAGCTTATTGAAAAAAGATTGAGGAAAAAATTTGGTTTTTGATATTTTTTGACTTTTAACAAGCTTTATGGGTGAAAGCACCCAGGATAGAAGCCCCCATATCCGTGGGGTCAATGCTTCAATCTAAAATCTAAAATCTAAAATCTAAAATCGATTGACTTGCTGCAGAGGACAGAGAAGTTGTTTAGAAGTAAATATTGTTACTTCTGCCAAATGCCTCATGCCTTCTGCACAAGTGCCAAATGCCTTGCTCCCCGATTAATCGCGCTGACTGACAGGCCAAATTTAAGTCAGAGACTCCAGATAGTCGCGCACGCGGTTGCGACGCTTGGGTTGGCGGAGTTTTTGCAAAGCTTTGGCTTCAATTTGGCGGACCCGCTCGCGGGACAAGTCGAGGGCACGACCGATTTCTGCCAGCGAATAGGGGTGTCCGTCGCCCAAACCAAAGCGCATCAGAATTACATCTCGCTCGCGGCTGGTCAAATCTGCCAGCAGTTGCTGCAAGTCGCGGTGCAGAGCTTCTCGCATCAGCATTTCTTCTGGGGAGATGCTGTCGGTTTCGAGCAAGTCGCCCAACTCTGTATCTTTTTCGTTGCCCACTTTAGTTTCCAGAGAAACAGAACGGGGGACTCGCAGCAAAACTTCTCGGACTTGGGAGGCCGTCATGTCCAACTCGACAGCTATATCTTCGATCGTAGCTGTCCGACCTTTTTCTTGAGAAATTTTGCGCTGGGCTTTTTTGATTTTGTTAAGTTTTTCGGTAATGTGGACGGGGAGGCGAATGGTGCGGCTTTGAGTGGCGATAGCCCGCGTAATTCCCTGCCGAATCCACCAGTACGCATAGGTGCTAAACCGATAGCCCCGCGTCGGGTCAAACTTTTCTACAGCTCGCTCCAGTCCCAGAGTACCTTCTTGTATTAAGTCGAGCAATTCTAAACCGCGATTTTGATATTTTTTCGCCACCGAAACCACCAGGCGCAGGTTCGCCTTAATCATGTGGTCTTTCGCTTCGACGCCTTCGGCTTGAACTCTTTCTATCGCCTCGACTGTCATCTCTGCTAACTCTGCCCACTGGCGCTTGCCTTCGGACATAATTCGCTTGAGTTCGGGCACGTCACCGACGCCGGCGGTTAATGCCCAGCGTTCCAGGGAAGGTTTATGTCCCAACTGTGCCGCTAACCGATCTCGCACTTCAATTAAATGCACAAAGCGCGCAATTAGCCCTTCTTCCTGGGAGGCGACGGTGTTGCGTAATTCCAGCAATTTGATATAGCGCTGAACTTTTTGAGCTTCCGAGACTTCTTCGTCTCTACCCAAGAGACGAACCCGACCTATTTCTTGGAGGTACAGTCGCACTAAATCTGTAGTGCGGCGGCTGGCATTTTTTTGCAATTTTGCTGCTGGGTCTGCATCTTCTGTCTCTGCTGGGTCTTGGTCGAGCAGTTCGTCTCCAGCTTCTTCAGCATCTTCGTCCAACACATCACCTTGCAAGGGATTGACTCGCAGTTGTTCGTCGAATTCAGCTTCAGCGTAAAAAGAGGTGGCTGGCATAGTGATTTTCTCAGTTGCTCCGGGTGAAAAGATGCTACGCTTAGCGGTTATTTATAATTAAGATGCCCACTTAGTTAAAACGAAGCATCACCGCTTTGTGTTTCTTTACTAACTTTCCTGACTTTTCTGCTGTTGTTCGATCGAACTTTTGCTGCCCCACTTGTTTTACCAAGATTCTGGAAAACGCTAAGAACTTTCTGATGTAACAGGTTGAAGGCCCGAAAAGTGTGTTGTACTTCTTTGTTTATGTAGCTAGTATAGATAGTGACTGGCTAGAAACAAGTGACGTTAGTCAGAAGTTAAGTTAATCTTCATCACCGATAACCTGGTTCCCGATCACTTCTGAAAATTAGCCATTTTTTTAATAAAACTTTATATAACTCGGCGCTCTTGATTAAATACGCGGCAGTGAGCGCAGAAGTTTAATCCATTATAGAATATGGGTTTCAGAGTTGCTAGAGTCCGCAGTACCGAGTTATTGGCTGACGTAAAAACCGGGTTTCTTCCTCAATTTTCTCGATTAAAACCTAGAAGTTTGAGGAAGAAACCCGGTTTCTGGATCTCTTTTGCGTAAGTCGGGACTTTGAGGCGACGATCGACCGATAATTGTTTTGCTATTGACTGCTGCTTCGGGCTTAACATCACGCCCCGAAAACCAGGATCTGAAACCGGGTTTTTTGCCCAGGGCCTGCATATCAAGCGCAAGTTTTTCCTCGCTGTTACCCGGTTGATGGGGTTTTAGTGAGAATGGTGCGATCCTCTTCGAGGGCTTCGCTAACGGGCGCGAGTCAACTCCAATTAAAATGGCTAGCGTGGGTAAAGTTTCATCAGTTCCCTCACCTGTTCGGCGTGATAGGAACTGCGAGTTAAGGGAGAAGCTACAACTTGCAAGAATCCCAAAGATTCGCCAAACTTTCTCCAAGCATCAAACTGTTCCGGAGGCACAAAGTTTTCTACGTTCAAGTGCTTTTGAGTCGGTTGCAGGTACTGTCCAACTGTTAAAATATCGCAGCCGACAGCCCGTAAGTCCTGCATCGCCTCCCGAATTTCGGTGTCTGTTTCTCCTAGCCCCACCATGATGCCGGATTTGGTGTAAACCCCAGGTGCGAGTTCGCGGCTTCGCTGCAATAGTTCCAAGGTGCGATCGTACTTTCCTTGCGGCCGCACCTTGCGGTAAAGTCGCTTTACGGTTTCGGTATTGTGGTTGAGTACCTCTGGCCGGGCTGCGAGAATGATTTCTAAAGCTTGCCAGTTGCCGCACAAGTCGGGAATCAAAACTTCTATAGTTGTATCGGGCATCGCCGATCGTACTGCTTGAATGCACTCGACAAACTGAGACGCGCCCCCATCCGGCAAATCGTCCCGGTTGACAGAGGTAATGACGACGTGGTTGAGTTTGAGCCGCTGCACCGCTTGCGCCAATCTTTGGGGCTCCGTAGGATCTAATGGTTGGGGCTTTTTCTCAAAATCGATGTCGCAGTAAGGACAGGCGCGGGTACAAGCCGGGCCCATAATCAAAAATGTCGCAGTACCTGCGTTGAAGCATTCGCCGATGTTCGGACACGACGCCTCCTCGCAAACCGTATTCAGGGATAAATCCCGCAAAATTTCTTTGACGTTGCCGACGCGCTCCCACTGGGGGGCTTTAACTCGCAACCACTGGGGCTTAACTGTCACGTCTGTCTCCGCCTGAGTAGTGTTTTACAAATCATTATATACGAGCTTGCTAAATTTTAACTTGAATGTGATAAGCTAAAAATATAGTGACTAATTTCGGGATGTAGCGCAGCTTGGTAGCGCACCTCGTTCGGGACGAGGGGGTCGCAGGTTCAAATCCTGTCATCCCGATTGACTTTAACTCTTTACAGGTAAAGGATTTCAGATTTATTACTCTCTAGGATATTCCATTTTCTGTTCATCCTTAGCTCAGTCCGACTCTTCTAAGTAGCTGAGTAGCCCCAAAACTGCTTCCATGTCACCCAAGTCTGCCCTTGACTTTTTGCGCCGCGCTTTTAACTGATTGAGCATATCGGTCGGCTCTGCAGATTCTGCAACGGTCGGAGCTGAGTTTTTATTTTGTTCCCGTGAGCGCCGTGCTTCCTTGAGTTCTTCTTCCAACATCTGCACCTTCAGTCCTAAGTCGCCCTTGCCAGAGTATAGAACCCATTTGACATCTAAGAAGAGGGTGCAAGCCTTCTAATCATCAGCCTAATAAAACAAAGGTTGAGCTTGGCAGTCGCCGCTGTCAAACTTCTCTCAAAGTTCTTCACCAAAATTTTACATTTTTCCATCCAAGCATTTGACCGTTCAATGACCCACCTTGCTTTAACTGGGACAAATCCTGATTTCCCTTGAGCTTTTTTTTCAGCTTTTGATGGCTTTTCTGAAAGTTCAAACTTGATTTTTGTCATAATTTCTGGATAATTTTTTTCTAACTCTTTTGTAAGATGTTCGGGATGATAGCCATTGTTTAGCAAGAGTGTAATTTTCGGAATATTTAGAGGTTTGGACTTAAAATAATCGATATTTAAAGTCAACATTTAAATCAAACCAGCATCATCTGATACACTAGCTTTTGTGCAGTGGGTAAAGAATGGAAACCCAAGTGTATCAACGGCCTTGTGTCTTTTAATACCATTTGTAGATTTGTAGAAACAAAAGCCTTTTGACTCAATACTAGCATTACAAGTATTTTTTACGGCTTGTGAGTCTATCATCATCAATGTAGTCCATTTGGCTTTTTTTTTACCTCTCACGCACTTGCTCATGTAATACCATCATCAGCTCTTCTATTACTCCCTGTGAGCGCCACTACTTGTAATGCCAATCTACAGTAGAATAGGGGGGCAAGTCCTTCGGTAAGTCTTGCCAATTGCAGCCATTTTTTAGTTGGTAGAAGATGCCATCTAAGATTTCTCTTTTTGTCCAGTTACATGGTCTATTTCGGTTATTTTTGGGCAATATCTCATGTAGTCTTGGTTCAATTGTTTCCCATTCTGAATCCGTTAGACTGCTATAATAAGGCATGGCTGCTACTGGATAATGCTGGGTGCATCTCAGTTTGGCAAATACATCAAAGTGAAAGTTGACCGTTGAGATAAGCACAGCGAAGAGCAAGGATAG
>NZ_JAUBQM010000135.1:0-8318 GCF_036701245.1 Microcoleus sp. Pol14D4 | reverse complement strand
GCTTAACTGCTTATCAAGCTATTCAAAAAGCCCTCTCTCTTCATGGCTCCCTTTTTTCCCCTAGTTGAGCAATTACATTACGAGTTTGCTGCATTCTCCTCTGGAACTCAACGAAATTCGGAAATCAGTTCTGGAACAAACTGTCAAGCATTTGCGTGGTTCGGGAGGGCGACTCTACCTTGCAGCCGAGTTTGGCGATCGACCGGCTTTGCTTTATACCTGTGGCCAGCAGCCCGCGGATCTCGACCTTGAACTCAGCCCGTTTTGGCAGCAGATCATGGGGTTGGACAACCAAGGCGATCGAACACAAACTGCTAATCATACAAGCCAATTAGATATTTTTGAAAATCTATATTCCCAGCATTACAGTTCAATTGACAGCAATGTTTCCAGTTTTATCGTACCGCATTTGTATGCAATTGCAGATATCTCTAAAGAACCTCAACTCAAATCTGTATCTGCCAATTTAGTCGCAGCTTCCATTCGTTCATTTTTGGCAGTACCGCTGCAATACCGCCAACAGTGCATCGGCTGTCTCACCGTTTTTCGCAGCCCTATAGAAACAGAAATTTTGTGGGCGGGGCGTTGCAGTTCGGACGCCCGGAACGATCGTCCCCGACAATCTTTTGCAGCTTGGAAAGAAATCAAAACAGGCGAAGCTCAAAAGTGGACTAGCGAGGAACAGAAGCTAGCACAATCTTTAGGAACTCACCTGTACATGGCTGCAATGCAGAGACGGGTCGAGGCGATGATTCGACATCAAGCTTCTCACGACCCATTAACCGGTTTACCTAATAGATTGCTGTTTAATGAAAGGCTGTCTTTAGCTTTAGCTAGCGCTCACCAAAACGCAGAAATGCTGGCGGTAATCTTTCTAGATTTGGATAGATTTAAAAATGTTAACGATACTCTCGGTCACCCAGTGGGTGATTTGTTGCTGCAAAGTGTATCTCGGCGTTTGGCTAACTGTTTGCGCGTGGGGGATTCGATGGCTCGTTGGGGCGGAGATGAATTTACTGTGCTGCTGTACAATCTCAACAGCCCTGACGAAGCAACTAAAATTTGCCAGCTAATTATCCAGAGTTTAAGCAGTCCTTTTGATTTTGACGGTCTAGAACTTTATATTAAGGCTAGCTTGGGAATTGCTTTGGCTCCTTATGACGGAGAAGATGCAGAAACTTTGCTGAAAAATGCTGATGCTGCAATGTACAAAGCTAAACAGAAAGGTCGCAATAATTATCAGTTTTACACGCTGGCGATCGGCAGTAAAGTCTCCGAGGATCTTAACTTAGAAAATCATCTTTACAAAGCTCTAAAAAAATCCGAGTTTGTCCTGCACTATCAACCGCAAATAAATTTAAAGACTGGTAAAATAGTCGGCATGGAAGCTCTGATTCGCTGGGAACATCCCGAACGCGGTTTGATTTCTCCCGATCGATTTATTCCCTTAGCTGAGGAAACAGGATTAATCTGCCAAATAGACGAATGGGTGATGCGGACTGCTTGCTTGCAAAATCGAGCGTGGCAGTTACTGGGATTGCCGCCGATGCGGATAGCGGTGAATTTATCAGCCCGGCAGTTTCTGCAACCTCACACGGTACAAACCATCGCTGAAATTTTATCAGAAACAAAGTTAAATCCCGAGTATTTAGAAATAGAAATTACCGAGAGCATTGCCATGACAGATGTGAGCTTTACGGTGTCGGTATTGCAGCAGTTGCAGGACATGGGAATTCACATTGCTTTGGATGATTTTGGTACCGGTTATTCTTCGCTGTGGTCTTTGAAAAACTTTCCCCTCAATAATTTAAAAATAGACAAATCTTTCGTTGCCGACTTGGTGACTGGCAGCAGCGGTGCTACTATTGTGAAACTGGCGATCGCCTTGGGACAGGGCCTGAATTTACAGGTGATTGCTGAGGGAGTGGAAACAGCAGAACAGTTGGCGTTTTTGCACTCGCATCAGTGCGATATGGGTCAGGGTTACTTTTTTAGCAAACCAATACCGGCGGCGGCTATAACCCAATTGTGCTTAGAAAATCAATCGGGGAAATAATATCAATTCCGGTTGCACCGTCCGTGATTGTTGACTGTTGACTCACAGTGAACAGTCAACAGTCAACAGTCAACAATGATAAGGAGTGCAACCGGAATCGATAGGACAGCTTACTGCCAAACAAACACTTTCGCTTCGTATTCCGGCAAGTCAATCATAATATTGTCATCGCCCGATTCAATATCATAATTCCCCGTCCATTCGTGCCAAGTTCCGTTGGCCGGGAAGTGGGGAACGCTGTAACCTGCCAGATAATTTTCCGACATATTCGCCACTACTACAACTCTCGAACCTTCATCGTTCCAGCGAGTGTAAGCAAAAACTTTCGAGTCGGGGTCTTCGTGGAAAAAGTCGATGTTTTCTGTGTAAAGTGCTTGGTTATTTTTACGCAGGTGAATTAAGCCTTTGTAGTATTCCCACAAACCTTTATTCTGGTCATTTCCTAGCAGCGTCCAGTCAATTTTAGATTGCTCAATTGTTTTGGCTTTGTATTCGCCAAATTCTTCGCCCATCCAAATCAGCGGCACGCCAACTGCTGTCATTAACAGCACGGTTCCCAACTTCGCCCGTTTGAATGCTGCTTCATCCAAAATCCCGCGATCGCCCAATTCGGCAAAAACGCGATCGTGGTCGTGATTGCTCAAATAATTGACTACATTCGTAGCACCCAAGAAACCTTGCCGCTTGCAGTCGATTACTTCTTTGAGCCGTTCTAAATCAAAATTGTCGCCGCAGAGTTGTGGAATTATGGAGTGATAGAAACTGTCGTGCCAGCAGCCGTCCATCGGCCCGTCTAGATTCGTGATGCTGGGATCGTCGGGAATGTATTCGGCAACGGTGTAAAACGGTTTGGGGCCGGCGACATTTTTGGCTTCTTGAACTATCCAGTGCATAAAATCGTAGTTAGCAATTTGTCGCGCCGCGTCGAAACGAATGCCGTCGAGATGATATTCTTGAACCCAATAGCGGACTGTATCGCCAATAAATTTGCGCGCCGGGAAAGTTCCTAAGTTTTCGTCGTAAAATTCGTAGTTAAATTCCGGGCCCCAATTGTTGTCAGGATCGCGCGGGGCGTGGTGGTACCAATAATCGTGATCGATTTGAGTGAGGGGGCTCGATGATTCCGAGTGGTTGTAAATCCCGTCCATGATGATGCGAATACCGCGCCCGTGACACTCGTCTATGAGGTTTTTGAGTTCTTCTGTGGTTCCGTAGCTGGACTCGGCAGCGAAGAAGTAGCGGGGGTTGTAGCCCCAACTGTAGTCGCCTGGGTATTCTTTGAGGGGCATGAGTTCGATCGCGTTGACGCCGAGTTCGACTAGGTAATCGAGTTTTTCGACGACGTGCTTGTACTTGCCGCGGGCGAAGGGATCGTCTTCGCCGCCGGAAAAGTCAGCAACGTGCATTTCGTAAATCACTAATTCCCGATCGGCCGGTAGCGGTTTATCGTCGTGTTTCCAGACGTAGGTATCGACAATGCGATCGCCATCTTTGATCCGAACAATGCCGTTTTGAGTAGGATCGTCGATATCAGTCGCGTAGGGATCGACCACATCTACCCACTGATCTGCTTCCAGAAACCAGCTTTTCGACTGAACGCGAAATTTGTATTGATAAACGCCATCCTCCAATTCAACTCGCGTGCGGAAATAACCCTCTTCGTCCTTTTCCATCGGAATTTCTTCCCAATTAGAAAAAGAGCCAATCAAGGCAGCTCCTTTGTTATAGGGAGCAAATAACTTGAATTCAATTGGGGCGGCCATAATACCTCTTTCTAAAACATTTCAGTAGCAGTTGATACTTTTAATTTCGCTAACTTAAGCGAACTCAGCATCGCTCTGCGGATATAATTTCTTTAAGGCTTAACTATTCCTAAAAGTATCGTAATCTGGCTTCTGCCTGCGCCTTTTATGAAGTGAGATCGCGCAATATTGGCAGTGGGAGCGAAATTAATCTAACTGGGCATCGCTTAACAATAAGTATTAGTAATATGATAGTTTTTAGCATCTATCTTAAGGTATATTTACTTTTTTTAAAACTTAAAAAAACATCTGTACTAGGATAGATGCGCCTTTAAAACTTATTACTGTTTTAACAACAAACAATTGCTTGGCTGGTGTACGCTGCTACCCCTAATTTTTGGGTAACAATTAGTCAGTCGGTGTGCAGCGCACACCCTTAATCAGTGACCGTAAGGTGCGCCCAGCGCACCCTACTTTTAACTTGATTTTGCCTGATGATAAGGCTTCATCCAACCAAGCCAGAACGCAGGGCAAGAACGGCTGCCTGAGTGCGGTCATCAGCGCACAACTTGTTCAAAATATTGCGGACGTGAGTCTTGACTGTACCGACAGTAATGTACAGCTTTTCGGCGATTGCAGCATTGCTGTAACCCTGCACGATCAGTTCCAACACTTCTAATTCCCGCTCGGTTAAAGGGTAAGTCTCAATGATGTGACTAAACTCGGGTTCGGCAGCCTTAATTGTGACTCTTTTGCCCTCAGCCTTCGGTTCTTCCGGCGCGGGTTCCTGAGTGCGAGCTTGTTTCAGGACGATACGGGCGATCGCCGGATCGATCCAAGAATTACCTTCGTGAGTTACTTTTACTACATCTAATAACTGATCGAAGCTAATATCTTTCATGCAGTAAGAGTCAGCTCCGGCGGCAAAAGCTGCCAGAACTTCTTCTTCATTGTCCTGGAAAGTCAGAATCAAAATTTTTGTATCTGGATCGGACTCCGCTACGGATTTTTTGAACTTTTGTGTAAGTTCAATGCCATCAAAATCCGGCAATCCAATATCTACAATTGCCACGTCAGGTTTTGAAGACTGAAGCAGTTTCAATCCATCTGTAGCGTTAGCTGCATCGCCGACAACTTCTATCGTGTCACGCTGTTGTAAAGCTGTGCGGATGCCGACTCTTGTCAGGTCATGGTCTTCTATCAAAGCAACGCGAATTTTACTCATCTTTCTTCCAATAGTCCGCTAAACTTTTAAAATATCGTCAACTGACTCAGATAAACTGAGTAAATTTGAGAATGTGTCCTGATTTAGGGTTTTACAGGCTGCACATCATTTTTAAGCATACTCATGCAGCCGCCAAGAATGCAAGTTAATTTTTAAGTTATTTTGCGGCGATGCCTGCACGAGCCTTCCTCTGGACAGGTAAGCTCTCAATGTTTTAACAGTTTAACTGAATTATCTCATTGTCCGCCCGTTGATAGAGGTAAAGATATCACTACCGAGATAAGTTTAAAGTATAAAAAATTTTGATGCACTTGGCACGTCAAAATCAATAAAGCTAGCAGTACGAGTCTTTAGCCGGTGTTAGGGCTCAAGTCCAATGCTTATTTATATAACCTGTTATGACTCAGTATGACCGCAATAAGTCTTTTCCGTCGGAGTTTTCCGACTCGGAAATCTTACACAAAGTATCTGAAATAACGTCCCCCCAACCGCAAGTTGGCGACTGCGAAACTCAGGACGATCGCCTGCAGTCGGCAATTCCTCACATAGGTTGGGAAACAAAGACCGACGGCTGGGCGACTTATTTCTGTCAGCGCTGGGAGGAGTACACCGGCGTACCAGCAGCAGCAGCTTTGGGTTTCGGCTATCTGGCGCAGGTTCACCCAGAAGACCGCCCTCGTCTGTTGGCGAGATCGCACACTTCTAAGTTCCCGCCGCCAAGCTACGAAATTCTATTCCGTCTGCGGACGCGAGAGGGCATTTACCGCTGGAACCTGGCCACAGGAACGCCCGCTAATCCAGACAGTCAGGAAGTTTGGAAGTGGGTGGGAACCTACACCGAAATCGACGCCATCCAAAAAACTCCAGCCGAACCCCAAGCAGAACCAGAATTCTTGCCCGATCGAGTGCCCTCGAAAAACAATTTTACAGCAAAAAATTTGTGTGGAGCCCGGACGGTATGGGACGCGGAACACGAGTTGCACGCGCTCGATCGATTTACAAATCTGTTGAGCCAGCGCGCGGGTAGCTTGTGCCAGTTGTTGCAAGGCATTGCGGATGCGACTGTAGAGGCGATCGCAGGAGCGGAATTTTGCCTAGTTGCTCTCCTGGAGTACGATTGCAGCGGCCTCAAAGTCAGCGCTGTCGGGGGCACGGAAAACTTTGGTGAGGGTACAACCCCGCACGTGCAAAACAAGCTGCTGTGGAAAGCATTTGCGACGGGAGAGTCTGTACTGTTGCGGTCGGAGTCGGGCGACGGCGGGCTGCCGGCGGCGGCCTGTGCTGCAGCGATCGAGTCGGCGCCAAGCGGGCGTTTGGGTGTGTTGGCCATCGGCAACGGGAAAGACAGCAGGGCGATTAACGCTCATACTCAGCAACTGCTGGCGGTGATGGGAAAACAAGCTGCGATCGCGATTAACAACGCGCTGGCGATCGAAAAATTAAAAAAGCAGGAACAGCTTTTAGACTTGCAAAACGAGCTGCTAATTCGCCAGCAGGAAGAACTGGAAAATCAGGGGCGACGCATTCAACAGCAAAAATTGGAACTGCTAGAAGCAGCCAAGTTAAAATCGCAATTTTTGGGCATCATGTCCCACGAATTGCGAACTCCCATGAATTCGATTATCGGCTTTTCCCAATTGCTGCTGCGCCAGCACAAACAACTGCTGACCGCCCAGCAAACAGAAATGGTGGGGCGCATTTTACATAACGGCAAAAATCTGCTTCTGCTGATTAACGATATCCTCGACCTCTCCAAAATCGAGAGTGGCCGCACAGAATTAAAAATTGAAAAATTTAATTTAGCGCATTTAGTAATGGATGTCGCCCTGGAATTCGGAAATCAAGCCACCGATAAGAACGTGGCAATGTCCGTCAGCGTCTGCTTGCAGGATCAGTTGATAGTTAATGACAAGTTGCGCCTGCGGCAAATTTTGGTCAATCTCGTTTCCAACGCGGTTAAATTCACACATGAGGGCAGCATTTACATTGAGGTGCGGGCATTAAATAGCGATCGGCTAATTATCACCGTTCGGGATACAGGAATCGGCATCTGTCAACAGGATCTTCCCCACATTTTCGACAAATTCCACCAAGGCGACCAAAGTACAACTCGCCAATATCCCGGCACTGGTTTAGGACTAGCTATTTGTGCTTCTTTAGTCAAGATGATCGACGGTAAAATTACCGCCGAAAGTCAACCCAACAAAGGTTCAATATTTCGGATCGAGTTCCCGCGAAAAATTTACCCTAAAAAACTCAATTGCTGACTGAAAACCTTTTTATATTTATCAGAATGGCCGATTTTAACCGCTCGTACAAAAATTTTCGTCCCTCTCTAAGACACGAAAAAATAAATATGACTAAGAGCAAAAAAAGGATTTACCTAATAATTATAGCGGTAGGGTGCACCTCGGCGCACCCTACATATAGAGGTTTTGGGTAATCCCTTTATTCTTGAGTCCCTCTCTGCTAGGAAGAGAGTTTGTGTAGGATAGGTTGCAACAGCAGACTTTTATGTCTTAAAGACTAGAAGTTTTCCCTACTTCCGCCTGAGTAGCAATTGGTTTAACATCGGTGTAGCCCATATTATTAGCTACATCGCGCAGCACTGTAATTTGCTGTTCAAAATCAAGACCTTCAATTTGACCCAACACGCCATTGACAGCCTCAGTTGCCTCATATCCTTCGGGGATATCGACAATTGTTTCCCCCATACCAATAGCCCAAGCATACCAAACTACCAACTGATTGTTAGCAGTTAAAGCTCCGTAAGCGTGAGAATACGGCGTGTCGTCGCCGTTGACAATACCGCGCATTATATTCAGTTGTTGGTCATGGGAAAGCTTGTAAAAATCATCCAGCAGCATGGGAGCTAATTCTGGTTCGGCGGCGGCGGGAGCGGCTGGTGTAATTGAATCTCCCATTTTTTCATAAACAAAGTAGAGCAGCGCCAGTTTTTCATCTGTACCCAACCCGTTGATTGTCTGAACGATGTTTTTAGTGTCGTTGGAAAGAGAGTGAGGATTGGTGGCGGCGGGTGAGTTCATAAACAAAATTCCTTAAAAATGCTTCCAGAATATACAAATATCAAGATTTGTAAGTACAAGTCACCATCCCCGAGAGGTAATACGATTTTAGTTTTTAGATTTTAGATTTTAGATTCAACAATGGGGAATGGCTTAGTATGTATGGGTTGGGCGCTTGGCTAAAGCTGCATTGTAAGGATTCAGGTAAAAAATAGTTCCGCAGAGAGCCGAAAAATATGGTAATGTAGTCAGATGAGCGAAAAGGCCGA
>NZ_JAUBQM010000134.1:0-8560 GCF_036701245.1 Microcoleus sp. Pol14D4 | reverse complement strand
ATTTAAATGGGTTAATTGGCAAGTCGGGAAAAGCTGTCTAAGTATTTGTACTTATTGCAAAAGTGACACGCTCCCGGAGACTCCCTGGAAAAACATTGCTCTTGAATTTAACTTGCCGCCGTCAACCGCCCCCAATTTTTATAAAAGAGAATGTCTGCCCCGCTTGCGAAATTTTGCCAAAAATCAAGGATATCTGGAATAAAGGCAGGACAAATCCTGTCCTAAAAAAAATCTGTCAAACAGGAAAACCGTGATGAATAACAGCACCGAAAATATCAGAGAAAAATCTATTACCCTGCCCATTACAGCCGCCGCCCTGCGGCTGGCACAGAAGTTTTCAAATCTTGACGGAGTGACATCCCCGGAAAAAAAAGAGCAAGTTTATTTCAACACTTTAGCTGTATGTGCAGTGAAAGATTACATGGAAATGATGGACATTCCCACAGACTTGAATGCCAGCGACAGTTGGAACGCGGCTATGCGCCTTTACACCGATGCAGCAGACTTGAAATTAACTCAACTAGGTCATTTGGAATGCCGACCTCTGAAGTCGGGCAAGTTTTGTTACATTCCGCTAGAAATACCGGACGATCGCATTGGTTTAGTAGCAGTTGAAATCGATATAAAGCGACAACAAGCTACTTTGCTGGGATTTATGAAAACTGCAAGAGCTGGGGACTTAGCGATTGAAAAATTGCAAAGTTTTGACAAATTTATCCAACATTTGGATTGTCTGGAACGCAGCCGAAAAACTGTACAACTGCGCCAGTGGCTGCACAATATTTTTGAGGCTGGCTGGCAGTCTGTAGAAGATATTTTAGTGCCACAAGAACCTCATTTAGCTTTTCGTCGTTACAGCAGCGCAGTCGTGCGGGGCAAGATAATCAATCTGACAGCAGATATCTCGGAAAAAGCATCCGCAACCATCGATGGTTTTCAAGAAAAACCTAATTTATGGAGGGGTGTGAGAGAAGCAGCCCGATCGATAGCTTTGCTGGTGGCGATCGAAGCAAAAACCGATACTGAAACTAATATTAAAGTACAGGTGCATCCCGCCGGCGGGGCAGACAGTTTGCCGCTCAATCTGACTCTGAAAGTCACCGACGGCGAGGGAAAAACTGTCATGGAAGCTTGCGCCGGCAGCGGTAACGGCTACATGACTCTAGAATTTGCCGCCGATTGCGGAGAATGTTTCAGCGTTGTGGTAAAACTGAAAGAACTCTGTATTGTAGAGAATTTTGTCGCCTAAAGCGGCTCGCTTGCCATAAGTTGTTCAGCATGGAAATTGAAACTTTCAGGCGGGCATCCTGCCCAGCCCACAAGAATTTAATTGCGCCGTGACTGTAAAATTTAGATGCGCCTGGGCTTATCAGTTGTTAGCCATGCCGAAATTAGTTGTTTTGAAGCTAGATGATAACTTGATAAAAGGGGTGCGAGTTTCTCTGGCAATCGGCGCGGAAGGAGATCTGCCCGCAGTGGAAATCCAAGGCTTCCTGCCTCCAAAACCAGAAATAGCGGAACACTACGGTCGCTGGCAGTCAACCTACCGCAGTTTGGGAGATTTCCGCATTAAGCCGATCGAAATTAGCATTATGGGCTCTCGTGCAGAACAGTTGTCCAAATGCCGCTTGTTGCGGGAACAGTTAAGCCAGCAAATCAATAGCTGGCTCAACTCCGAACCGTTTCGCAAACTCAAAGAAACATTGCTCGAACAATTAATGCCGTCGGACACGATTCGATTTTTAATTAAAACTGACGACATCGATTTGCGGCTGCTGCCTTGGTACTGTTGGGATATTTTTGAGCGCTACCCGAAAGCCGAAATTGCTTTGAGTCCCCCAACTTCTAAAAAACCTGCGGTCGCCAACAGAAATCCCGCTAAAGGCAGTGTAAAAATTTTAGCAATTTTGGGGAACAGTCAACAAATTGATATTGAGCAAGATCGAATTATACTTGCAGGATTGCCCTCCGCAGAAGTTACTTTTTTAGTAGAACCAAGTCGCCGCCAAATAGGCGAGCATCTTTGGGAAAAAAGCTGGGATATCTTATTTTTTGCCGGACACAGTTCCACCCGCAGCGACGGCCGATCGGGTAAATTTTATATCAATCAAACCGAGAGTTTAACAGTAGAAGAACTGACACACGGTTTCAAGCTAGCGGTTAGCAGCGGCTTGCAGTTGGCGATTTTGAATTCCTGCAATGGATTGGGAATAGGACGACAGCTTGAAGATTTGGGCATCCCGCAAACGATCGTAATGCGGGAACCGGTGTGCGATCGAACTGCCCAAGATTTTTTAAAGTATTTTCTCCAAGCTTTTTGCAGCGGGGAATCTTTGTATGTGGCAGTGCGCCTCGCGAGGCAAAGATTGGCAGAATTAGGGTCAGAAATTCCCGGTGCGGATTGGCTGCCGATCATTTGTCAAAATCCAACTGCCAAGCCGCCAACTTGGCAAGAGTTGCTGCACAAACCCGAGCCGGAAACTGTCAGCAATCCGCCACCTTTATCTCGGCTGCGCCGCTTTCAGATCGGGCTGTTGGCGATCGCAACTGCTGCTGTTTCTGTCATGGGAGCGCGATCGCTGGGCTTGCTTCAAATATGGGAATTGCAAGCTTTTGACCAACTGATGCGGCTGCGTCCTGCTGAAAGCTCAGACTCGCGTTTGCTGGTGGTGGAAGCGACGGAAACGGATATCAACAAATACGGCTTTCCGCTGCCGGATGCGACGATCGCAAAAGCAGTGGGAAAATTGGCACAGTATGGGGCGCAAACGATCGCCCTGGATATCTTCCGCGATCGCCCTTTAGGGCCCGGTTATACAGCATTAGCGGCTCGCTTTCAGGGCGATCGAAATTTAATTGGTTTGTGCAGCGTCAAAGAAACCGGCAAACCCAACAAATGCGGCATCAAACCGCCGCCCGCACTGCCAAAAGAGCGCCTCGGGTTCAGCGATGTGGTGGCAGATGCCGACGGCATTCTCCGCCGCCACTTACTGTTTATGCAGCCGCACAGCAGCGATCCTTGTACTACAGAGCACTCTTTGAGCGCGAGGGCTGCCCTTCATTACCTAGCAGCAAAAGGCATCCAACCGGAAACTCTTCCCAGAGATAAGATAAGGCTGGGCAATGCAGTTTTTGCACCGATTCACGACAGTACAGGCGCTTATCAAAACTTGGACGATCGCGGTTTTCAAATGATGCTCAATTACCGAGCGCCTCGCAATTTTGTTCGCCGAGTCATGCTAGCCGAACTATTAGAAGAAAAAGTCAATCCCAATTTGATAAAAGACAGAATTATCTTTATTGGCGTGACGGCACCGATTTCCAATCCTGATTATTTTTTGACGCCTTACAGTGCGGGAGAATCACCTTCCCAGAAAATGCCGGGGGTGTTAATTCAATCGCAAATGTCGAGTCAAATTATCAGCGCTGCTTTGGATGGGCGCCCGCTGCTGCAAATTGCACCTGAATGGGTCCAAATGCTCTTGATTGTGGGTTGGGCAGCAGTTGGTAGCGCGATCGCGATTGTCAGCCGACGCAGGCTGCACGCGGTGTCGGGGGCGATCGCATCTGGGGGGATTTTGTGCGGGGTTTGCTGGTTTTTGCTAATCGAGGGCTGGTGGGTGCCTTTGGTACCCTCAGCTTTGGCAATGGTAGCAGGGGGTTTAATTGCGATCGTTTTTACTTTTCGGCCGAAATGACAATATCATATCAAATCAAATCAGTTAACATCGGAATAGTAAATTCGAGTTGACTGTTGACTGTTGACTGTTCACGGCGTCAACAGTCAACATAATTCCGGTGTAACCGGAAAGGATATTATTTTATGCCCAAATGCTTGACGCTCCCCAGGCTATTCAATTAGAAACTAAGTAGGTAAGCAAGATTAAACCGCATAATATAACACTATGTAAACAGATTTAAGTTAGCCAGTAGAAAGCATTTGGAGACTTTGGCCTCGTTTACATAGGGGCGTTTTTTGGCACCGACTTACTTACAAGAGATTTTGGTGAAAAACCCGGTTTCTGCGTAAATCCGCAACCTTGAGAAATCGGGTCGATCGCGAGGGAGCATCTCATATTTGTAAAAACACTTGTTCTGGCTCCTTCCTTCTGACTCTTTCCTCCCAAATCCAATTTCTAGCTTGGTGGCAAAAGTGAGATACTCCCGATCGCGATCGGCTATTTTTGGTTATTTGTGCTGGTGCAGATAGTTGTTAATCGCTTTAGCGATTTTTGCTTGCTGGTATAGGTTCATCGTGCGGGGTAGGGAGATGCGAGAGCCTCCACAAACTAACAGTCTAACTTCGTACCAAATGTCACGATCCCGATCTTTTGTTCGATCGACTTCCACGCCATAAATTTCGCCCAGAGAGTATTCCGTTACTTTACGTGCCAACAAACCCCGCTGTTTAACAGTCAAGGTGTTTAAAGTTTCATCGAAGCTGTAAGTTTCATTATTTCTCAAGAAGATCGCTGCGATTCCTGCGAGCAAAAATATGCCTCCTGTCCATCCCAACCAGCGATCGTCTTGGCTTAAGCGCAGCAAGCGATCTTTGGCATTTTTAACAAAAAAATTGATGTCAGAAGCTACAGCGTCTTGGGTTCCCCAATTAGTGGAGTTAGCAGTGAAAGGAACATTGCCAACAGAAGTCAAAAGTACAACTCTGGTTTTATAGCCGCATCTTTCAACTTTAGCTCCCTGCAAAGAAGCAAGCTCAATTTCTTTGATGTTCGACCCCAGTAAATTCGATCGCACAATCTGGCAATTTCCTTGTTTTGCCTGCAATCGCTGGCAGCTCAAGGTTGCTGCATGATAGTCAAAAGTCAGCGATATCAGTCCAACTGCCATGAATAAACAACTAGGGAGCCAAAAATCAAATATGCTTTGAGTCTGAATTATTAATTCACTGGCTGTTTGCTGGATTATTTTCATTTATCTCATCCTTTTATTCCAAAAATGAGGCTAAGTAGGTAGGCGCTGTAAAACACAATTATGTAAACGATTGTAAAGTATCCAAATGCCGTAAGCGTGGCTAAGTTAGTCCTGTTTACCTACTGTTACATAGCTGTGTTTAATCCCGCTTACCTACTTACCTTGTTATTGCGATCGATCGGAGCGAAAGTGTAACCGTATCCCTGAGTAGTTTGAATAAAATTCGGAACAGCCGAATCGACTTTAGCCAGTTTCCTGCGAATCAGACGGATATACACGTCCACCACTTGCTCGTCTCGTGCGTCATTGCATTTCCATCCCCAAACTTTTTCGATTAGCTGTTGGCGGCTCCAAGCTTTACCTGGATAAGTTGCCAAAAAATACAAGAGTTGAAATTCTAAGGCCGTCAAAGCTAAAGTTTTCTCTTTCAATCTCACCTCCCTACTCATTAAATCTATAGCTAGTTCACCGAAGACAAGATTGCGCGGACTGACGGTTTTCATCTCACTCAACAAAATTTCTATTTTAAGTGCCAAGTCCTCAAGAATGAACGGTTGGTCGATAAAATCATCAATACCTGCTTTTATGATTTTAATTCGAGCTTCTTCGCCTGTACCGCTGCTGAAAATCACGAGTAAAAAAACATTCTTCCGTTTCTGCATTTCTTCGCAAAGTTTAACGCCGATATTATCGGGAAAATTCCCATCCAAAATTACGAGGACTGGGTTGAATTCCTCAAAGATTTCTAAAGCTTTTTTTCCGTCTGCAGCAGATTGTACTTGATATGTCTCATTCAGATAGCCGCCGATGCAATTACGGACGGGGGCGTCATTGTCTACAACCAGAATTTTGGAATGTGGATCGGTAGATATCGTCATAATTTTTGGCTCTCTTGTTAATGGTTCACACTTTAGAAAATCGAGTAAGTATGCTGTCTTTTAATTAGACCCTCGATTCTCTATAAGGCGTGTTTTCTTTACTCGTAGATGCCCCCTTAGCTTGCCCTACTCAACCCCTACTCCCTTTAAAAAGGGGATTAGGGGTGGGACAATAGCGAATTAACTGGTTCGCGCGCTCTACCTAGGAACCAGTCATAATTATGATGATTGTTCAATTACCAACTACCCTGTCCCTGCGAGCGATCGGAGCGAAAGTGTAACCGTATCCCCGAACAGTTTGAATAAAACTCGGAACAGCGGCATCGACTTTAGCCATTTTCCTGCGAATTTGGCCGATATGCACGTCCACCACTCGCTCTTCTGATCCATAATTGGATTTCCACCCCCAAACTTTTTCGATTAGCTGTTGGCGGCTGCAAGCTTTACCTGAATGAGTTGCCAAAAAACACAATATTTCAAATTCTAAGGCTGTTAGCGTTAGAATTTGCTCCTTGAATCTCACCTCCCTACTCACTAAATTGATCGCTAATTGGCCGAAGACAAGGTTGGGCGGGTTGACGGATCTCGACCGCCTCAACAAGACTTCGACTCTAACTGCTAATTCTTCAAGAGAGAACGGTTTGCACATGAAATCATCGGCACCTGCTTTCATGATTTTAATTCGATCTTCTTGGGAGGTGCGACTGCTGAGAATCGCGACTAAAACATTTGTGCGCTTCTGCATTTCTTGGCAAAGTTTATAGCCAGTAATATCGGGCAAGTTCCAATCCAAAATGACAAGGACTGGGTTAAATTCTTCAAAAATTTCGAGAGCAGTTTGACCGTCGGCGGCAAATTGTACTTGATATGTCTGGTTGAGAAAGCGGTAGATGAGAGTGCGGATAGAATCGTCATCCTCTACAACTAGAATTTTTGCTTTTTGATCGGCAGATATTGTCATAATTTTTGACTTTATTGTTAAGGGTGCAAAGTTAGGAAAGCGAGCAGGTGTATGAAAACAGCCTTTATTGTTTAGTCCGCTAGCAGTGGACTAAAGTTTGTGCAGTAGGGGCAATCCCCCCGTGGTTGCCCCGATTTCAATCGCAAACGTGACTTTTGTGAAGAAATTAAATCGACACATGGCTTATCGCTCCTGGCGCGATCGAGTTTCTGTGGAGCTTTCAGCGAAAAAACTAATTTTTTCGCTGTTTTGGCAATTTTTTACAAAATTTAATCAATTATGTTTCGCCGATCAGTGTGAAAGCCGCCCAATCTCTGGGATTTGGATGCTGCTGCATTGTCTCCAGCATGGCGTTTCGCAAGGCTTGAGCTTTGTTGCCCGTTCGATCGAGATTTTGATAAAATTTCACCATAAAATCGGCTGTAGGAGCATCCGGCACCGCCCACAAAGACACAATGACACTGGGCGTACCAGCCGAAATTAAAGCGCGAGACAAACCGATAACGCCGTCGCCGGTAATCCGCCCCATGCCGGTATTGCACGCGCTCAAAACGACCAAATCCGCGTTAATGTGCAGATCCAAAATTTCCTCAGCAGTCAGCAAACCGCTATCGGTGCGATCGGGTGCAAGGGCGATCGCGCTGCCGAGCCCGCGAATGTTATCGAGCAATCCGTGGGTGGCAAAATGGACAATGCGGGCGTTTGGCAACCGCTGAAGTACGGCGGCTTTGGTAGCCGAATTGCCTGTAAGCGCTTGGGTTTGGAACAATTGGGCGATCGCCTTGGCTTCCGTTTCTGAATGCAGCAAAGCAGATAACTGCTGCGGGAGTTTTCCCGGTACTAGAGCAACTTCGGGCATAGTCGGATTTCCTACTACTAGAATGTCTCCAACTAAATCAGAAATCTCTTGTCGTTTTTGGCTGGTTAATTCCAGAATTTGAATCGAAGGAGCAGTTAGAATAGTATGTTTTTCAATTAAGAATTTCCCCCCAGCATCTTGCAGGGCCGGAAAAGGAACGAAAAACAGTTCGCCTTGAGGAATAAAGATAATTCGAGCTTCGGGATCTGTCGGCAACAAATCAGCAATCGGTTCAATTAGCAATTGATGGAGTTTTTGCAAGCGCGGGTGATTGGTGAGGCTTGATTGCACTTTGGCTATTACATCAATTGCAGGTCGGGGAATAGTCAATCCTTCGGGAAAAGAGGATTGCCAGAGCGAGAGAATGCTGTGTGTTTCATCAACAGATATGACTTGCCAAGGTTCCCAGTTAGGGGCATCGTCGTGGAGTTTAACTAAATCGCCTGGGCCAATTTTTAGAGTGGGATTGAAGTCGCGATTCCTGATGCCGATCGCCTCGCGAGAGTCGGAAACCAAGTCTTTGAGCGGAGTATGTTGATAGTTGAGGTCAACTTGGCGAAATACAATTTCGCCCGTCGGCTGAATTACCCAAATAAAAAGTTCTTCTAAAAAAGAAATAGAATATTCGACAAAAGTTGCATTTTTTGCTTGAGCAATTTGTTTAATTTGCTCGCTCGTAGGTGGCTTAATATTGGGTATCGCATCTGAATTAGCAGATAACCGAGCAGTCAGTAACTCGACAAAAGCCCGCGCCCGCCCCCGCTCGGAAATTTCCAGCGCCTGTTCTGTTTTTGACTGAGCGATCAGGGCTTTTTCCAGGTGGCGGTAAGTTGCTGCTTGGGTTTCAAAAATAGCTGGGGGGGTGACAACCCGCCCCAAACCCATAGTTAGTAAGGATTGAGCCAACTTGTGGTAAAAAAAGATAGGCAG
>NZ_JAUBQM010000133.1:0-8565 GCF_036701245.1 Microcoleus sp. Pol14D4 | reverse complement strand
CTCAGAATGGCTGCAATTGGTCACAACAGCCTTATTTAAGTATTTGTACTTATTGCAAAAGTGACACGCTCCCGAGGGAATAGGCGATCGCGCATTGGAGGCAGAGTCTGGAAGGTTATTGATAACAAATAACAAATAACCAATAACAACTGCTAACAGTCAACAGTCAACTGCCAACTGCCAACTGCCAACAGAAGTCTTTTATTCTACCGTCACCGACTTCGCCAAATTGCGAGGCTGATCCACATCCAAACCCCGACGCGCCGCAATGTGATAAGCCAACAATTGCAGCGGAATCACTGTCACAATCGGCGATAACAATTCATCCACCAAAGGCACCGGCAAAACGTGGTCAAAAATGTCGGCTTCCGCCATACCTTGCTTCGGCGTAACGCCAATTAAACGGGCGTCGCGCGCTTTCGCTTCTTGAGCGTTGGAAAGCACTTTTTCGTAGACGCTTCCTGGCATGGCGATCGCCACTACAGGCACTTTCGCATCCAAAAGGGCGATCGGGCCGTGTTTCATCTCTCCCGCCGGATATCCTTCGGCGTGAATGTAGCTAATTTCCTTCAGTTTTAGCGCCCCTTCCAAAGCAATCGGAAAGTTAATTCCCCGCCCCAAAAAGATAAAATCTTGGGTGTCTGTAAACTGGTGGGACAATTCCTCCACATACTGTTCTTGAATCTCCAAAAACTTCTCAATTTCTGCAGGCAACTGGCGCAAACCAGCAATAATTTCTGCCAATCTATCCGTGCTGATTGTTTGCCGCTGGTGCGCCAAATCCAAAGCTAAGAAATAGAATGCCATCAACTGAGTGACAAAAGTTTTAGTGGCAGCAACGCCGACTTCTATACCAGCATGGGTGTTGATTACCTGCGGCATCATGTGGGCGATCGAACTTTCGGTTCTGTTAGTAATGCCTAACATTCTCGCCCGAAATTTATCGGTAAAACCTGCGCGGCGCTGCTGTTCCATCCCCAAAGCAGCCAGTGTGTCCGCCGTTTCTCCCGACTGTGTTACCCCAATAGTTAGAGTATTTGCTGTCAGCGGTGCCGGTGCGTAGCGGTACTCAGAAGCGTACTGCACCGCAGTGGGAATATTAGCTAATTGTTCCAACAAATATTTGCCAATTAGCGAGGCGTGCCAGCTCGTTCCGCAGGCGAGAATCGAAATTTGTTCGACATCGGCGCAAAGTTCCTTGGGCAAGTTGAGATTGATGGGAGAGCGCGGATTTCCCGGCTGCCAATCGCTGTCTAAATAAGCCTCCAAACAAGCTCGGACTACGGCGGGCTGTTCGTAAATCTCCTTGTGCATGAAGTGTTTGAAGCCTTGCTTTTCGACTAAAACCGGACTCCAACCAAGGATGCGCGGGCTTTTTTTCAGCCTTTCTCCTGCAAAGCTGTAAACTTCGACTCCCATCGGAGTTAGTCTTGCCAATTCACCATTTTCCAAGGACAAAACAGTGCGGGTGTGAGAGACTAAGGCCGGCGTGTCGGAAGCGCAGAAAAATTCGCCAGCACCAAAGCCAATCACCAAAGGAGCTTGCTGTCTGGCGACAATTATTTCGTCGGGAAAATCGGCGCAAATAACGGCGATCGCAAAGGCTCCTTCTAACCGATTTACCACCTTTGCAACGACTTCTAAAAACGACAAATCAGCAATTTTTTCTGGCTTTTTCTCTTTTCTTTCTTCCTTCTCCCTTTTTACTTCTGCAAATAACTCAGCTATTAAGTGAGGAATCACTTCTGTATCGGTATCGGAGACAAATTTATGTCCCTTTGCTTTCAATTCTTTCCGCAAATCGCGATAATTTTCGACAATTCCATTTTGAACTACCGCAATTCGCCCGCTATTATCCAGGTGAGGGTGAGCGTTATATTCCTCTGGTTTGCCGTGAGTTGCCCAGCGGGTGTGTCCGATGCCAATGGGAGCGGGAGATTCTATCTCTGCTAGCTTTTCCCGGAGGTTGTGCAATTTGCCCTTGGCTCGGATGCAGGTAATTTCTCCTTCCGAGATGGTAGCGAGGCCCGCTGAATCGTAGCCCCGGTATTCTAGTTTCTCCAATCCTGCTAGCAAAATCTCGCTTGCTGCTTGCGTGCCGATATAGCCAACGATTCCGCACATTTAACGTACTACTCCTGCTTAGCGATCGCAATAAAACTCACGTTTTATCATTTTTACCTTCTTCCGGCCCCAGAATGCAGATTCCGCGACAAAAAAGAGGGGGCGATTAAATTGCCCCCTCTCTTGTGCCTGTAATTCGATCGGCGTGTCGATCGATATTTAGTAGGCTAGACCCATACTGCGAGTGGTTTCTGCTCCCAGGTAAACCCGGATGCTCAGAAAATCGGTGGGGCAAGCAGTTTCGCACCGCTTGCAGCCTACACAGTCTTCGGTGCGGGGAGATGAGGCAATCTGAGCTGCTTTGCAGCCATCCCAGGGCACCATCTCCAAAACGTCAGTCGGACAAGCGCGGACGCATTGAGTGCAGCCGATGCAAGTATCGTAAATTTTGACTGAATGAGACATTGAATAAAGGCTCCCAACGAGTCACTAAAAATTTCCTTGCTCTGCGAATTAACAGATTTGACGGTGAGGTGCCACCGCTATAGCCTGCACAGAGAATTAAAGGTTAGTCTACCGCAGTGCTTGGAAGCACTTCGCGAAAAAGCGACAAAACTTCACAGTTATTCACGCTGGGAGTCTTATAGAACCCATTTGGGATTTATTCATTTGCCAACCGTTTGAGCATGAGCCTGATGAAATACAAATTGAGTTTCGCAGTGGCATTGGCGAGAGTCTGCTCAAAGTTCTTGACCAAACTCTTACAGCCTGACATCCCAGCGTTTGACCGTTTAATCACGAGCGCGAGTTGCCACCACGACAAATCCAGTTTTCCCCTCTAATGGCACTTTTTCGGCTTTGGTTAGTTTCCGTGCCAGTTTAAACCGGATCTGGGTCATAATCTGCGGATAAAGTTTTTACATTCTCTGCGATGGTCCTATCCAGGTGATACCTATTGCCCTTGCAGAATGGTAATCTTCGGAAGATTGACGGGCCAGAGTGTGAAAATAATCGAGGTTGTGACTCAAAATACAGCAGATTCCACGCAAATAGAGTACACCTTAATCCCAAACACTTACCAAAATGGTTGACAAACCCTTGCAACCGTACTCCATAAACCTGGAAATTGCTGTATCAACCCACCCACATTCATCGGACACTCTGGCTTTTGTATAATGGATAGAAAACGGCAAGCTGACTGGTATCAACACCTAGATGTTGTTTGATGCCATTGGTGTATTTGAAATGGCAAAAGCCTTGAGACTCGACACTGGCAAATTGCACGTATTTTTCACCGCTACACGGAGTTATTAGAAGAATTCTAGCCGTTTGTTAATCAACTTTACGCTGTGAGCTAATGAAGGGAGTTCGGGGAGCCAAGAAGAAACCCACGAGACTAGCGAAGAGAATCGGTGTAAAAGTGCTAAATCCTGTCAACTTGGCGAGTAGCAGAGTTGTACTAATTGGAGTTCGAGTAACTGTTGAATTCAGAGCAGCCATTACACAAATCATTGCTAAAGTCTCGTTGGAGGCGGGATTAATGATAGCGATTGCCTTTCCTAAACAGGCTCCTATAAAAAACAGCGGGATGATAATCCCTCCCCGCCAGCCTCCATTTACGGTCGTACTAATGGCAAACACTTTAGCAATAACTAAAGTTAAGATAACTCCCAAAGAAAAGTTGCCCTCAACAATTTTTTCAATTTGATGTTCACCAAAGAAACGAGTGAGCGGAAATAAAGCTGATAACACACCAAGTGCTAGCCCGGCTAAAGTAGTTCGCACATAGATTGGACTGGGTATCGAATCAAACAAGCGACCAACACTGCGAAATACAGCGATAAAAAGCCACCCCACGATCGCACCTACGATTCCATAAGCAATCGCGGCGCCAAAGTCATAAAGGCTGTCCACATTGTATTGAGGAAAATGCCAGGTTGGACCAATTCCTAGCTGGGTAATTGCTACAAAGATGGTGTAACTTGCACAACTTGCCACGACTGCAGGCAATATTGCTTCAAAATACTCCACAACATTCTGATGATGCAGGATTTCTAAAGCAAAAAAAGTACCACCCAAAGGAGCGCCGAACAAAACTGTAAAACCAGATGCCATGCCAGCAATACTCAAAGTTCGTAGTGCCTCTCCACGCAATTGAAAGCGATCGGCTAACCACGTACCAATGGAACCTGTTACTTGCACCATTGGTGCTTCTGGACCAGCACTGCCTCCACTTGCAATACTGATTAGCGACGACAGAATCATCGCAGGATTCTCGTTCATTGGTAACCGCCCACCATTGAGATGAATATTGTCAATAATCAACCCTATTTCGCCAGGATTTCCCAGCCAATGAATGAGCAAACCGATGAGCAAACCCGCAAGGGGCATAATAATTAGTAGAGAAACTCCACTAAAATATTCAAATCCCAGCATTATGTAAGACAAAAATATCCAATAAGTGGCAGCAAACAAACCACAAATTATTCCTAGCATTGCCCATAGCAATACCGGACGTGTGAGATTTACTGGGTTTCGGTTCATTGGTGATTCCTTGTCAATAGCGAGGCAGTTAGGAAGTCTTAAAAACTATTTTGTGTAATTGTATACAACTTCTGTTTCTGTTGTCTGCATATTAACCTACCAACCACCACACTTGCTTTGGAGTGTAGATCGGGGCTATCGAATGCGAAGAGAGCAATCGCAGTCTAACAAGGGCTGGCAACGGAACTGGGGCATAGGTTATCAGCGGTGAAGCCACCATGCAACGCCGTCCGCTGAAGCCCTCGCCCTTAGACCGCTTCATCTCTTGGTGGTGTCAATAGCTTAAAGAAACCATTTGGGATCTCTGATGACGAGCTAAGATCAGAAATAAATAACATTGTCGAGCAACTTAACCGACAAAGAGTGATAACTCCGCAGCGCCTTTGCTGCCCCACAAGAAGAGTAGACCACCTCTAGGGCCAAAACGACAAATTGTGGACGGTATCTTCGATCAACTCAAGAATGTACGATCGCGATCGAGCATCCCGCTAGCAATCGGGTATAATTCCGAGCTAACGGGGTTGGATATTAGAAAGAACCAAAGCCCTTACTACAAAACTGGATTGGATATTAGAAAGGACTAAATTCTTTACTACAAAGCGGCGCAAATCGATCGACTAAAAGCCTAATTTTTCTAACACGGGCTTAGTTGAAACAATATGTCGATCGAGTCCTAGTTTTTTCGGCTCCACACCCAAAGCTAAAGCCACCAATTGCGACAAATGCAACACGGGCAAACCCAACTTGCGCCCGATTACTTTTTCCACCTCCGGCTGTCGCGAATCCAAATTCAAGTGACACAGAGGACAAGGCGTCACCATACAATCCGCACCATTGTCAATAGCATCTTGAATATGTTTGCCTGCCATCCCAAAAGATTGGTCGGTGGCATAACTCGCCAACGGCCAGCCGCAGCACTGCGTCCGCCCTCGATAGTAAACCGGAGTTGCCCCGATCGCCCGAAATACATTTTCCATCGATTCCGGTTGGTGCGGGTCATCGTAAAGCAGCTTATCCTGAGCTCGCAGCAGGTAGCACCCGTAAAAAGACGCGCACTTCAAACCCGAAAGCTTGCGGGTGACTCGCTTCTGTACCTCCTCAATACCGTAATCTGCCACGATCGCCCACAACAGATGTTTCACCTCGGTACTGCCTTGATAAGGCGAACAGCCTTGCTTTTTGAGTAAACCGTTGACTTTTTCTATGTAGTTGGGATCGGTTTTCTGAGATTCCTTGAGGCGATCGTCCACATGACCGATGACCCCTTGACAAGTGCTGCAATGCGTCAGCAAAGGTAGATTCAGTTCCTCAGCCAACGCAATATTGCGAGCGTTGACAGTATCTTCGAGCAACTGCGAATCTTCCTTGAAAGTACCAGAACCGCAGCAGGAAGCTTTCTTTAGTTCCACCAGTTCAATCCCCAACGCTTGAGTTAGCGCCATTGTAGACAAGTAAAGTTCGCGGGCCGCCCCTTGGGCAACGCAACCGGGAAAGTAAGCATATCTGAGAGTTTGGGATGGCATAGTCGTTTCTGCTGGGGACACAAGGTTCGGGAAAAGAAACTTGAGCGATCGAAGGCGGGAGGCTTCCTGCTTAGTTTTCCCTCTTTATAATTAACCTATCACCGCCTAGCTAGGAGTCAATTGTCAGCTTTTCTCAAGCATTTTAAGTTGATGACTGACGCACCATTGACCAAAAATCCGGTTCATCAACGTGATCAGGTGGCTAAACGAGATGACTGATTTTGGGCTATTGGGTTTTTTTGCCTTAGTCTTATAGTTGCTGCGATCGTCGGTGTGCCAATTGTCGCTGGCCCGTGTCACTTAGAAAAGCGGCCAGCGTTTCTCCTGCAGATCCCCCTTTCGGATAAGATTAGATACGCAGCAACCAATGAGGACACGATGTTATGAGCCAAGACGACATTTTTGCTAGAGTCAAGAAAATTGTGGCAGAGCAACTGGAAGTCGATCCGAGCGAAGTCAAGCCAGAAGCCAACTTTGCTAACGATTTAGGAGCAGATTCCTTAGATACTGTAGAGCTGGTCATGGCCTTGGAAGAAGAGTTTGATATTGAAATTCCCGACGAAGCAGCCGAAGGAATTACTACGGTTCAAGCTTCTGTAGATTTCATCAGCAGCCAACTTGCAGCTCCAAAAGCATAAAATACCTGTCTTTTCCCCTAAGAGGAGAGAAGTTAGAAAACTGGAAACTCCTCTTTTGTTCTGCGTTCTGGGTGTTTAATTTTTTGAAACTGAAATCATGACAAATTTAGAGCGTAAGCGCGTTGTTATCACGGGTCTCGGCGCGATTACACCGATCGGCAATACCTTGTCCGAATATTGGGACGGGTTGCTTGCCGGGAAGAATGGTATAGGCCCGATCACCTTATTCGACCCGTCGCGGCACGACTGCCGCTTTGCCGCAGAGGTGAAGGGTTTCGACCCACACGACTATTTAGAGCGCAAGGAAGCAAAGCGGATGGATCGCTTTGCTCAATTTGGGGTGTCAGCGAGTAAACAAGCTGTTGCTGATGCGAAGTTTGAGATTAACGACCTGAACGCAGAACAGGTGGGTGTCATTCTTGGCACTGGCATTGGTGGCCTGAAGGTTTTGGAAGACCAGCAAGAGATCTATCTGACTCGCGGCCCCGATCGATGCAGCCCGTTTATGATTCCCATGATGATTGCGAATATGGCCGCAGGTCTGACGGCGATTCAAACGGGTGCTAAGGGACCAAACTCTTGCACGGTGACGGCCTGCGCTGCTGGGTCAAATGCGGTGGGTGACGCGTTTCGCCTAGTTCAGGGGGGTTACGCGCAAGCCATGATTTGCGGCGGTACCGAAGCTGCAGTGACACCTTTGTGCGTAGCCGGTTTTGCTGCGGCGAGGGCGCTTTCGACTCGCAACGATGACCCGACTCATGCTTGCCGTCCGTTCGATCGCGATCGTGATGGTTTTGTCGTCGGCGAAGGTGCTGGCATTCTGATTCTAGAAGAAATGGAACACGCTCTGGCGCGTGGCGCGAAGATTTACGCAGAAATCGTCGGCTACGGTTTAACTTGCGATGCGTACCACATGACTTCTCCGGTACCGGGGGGAGAAGGTGCGTCGCGGGCGATGGCTTTAGCGCTCAAGGATGGGGGTTTGACGCCGGATCAAGTGAGCTATATCAACGCTCACGGCACGAGTACGCTTCCCAACGATTCTACTGAAACAAAAGCGATTAAGCGGACTTTGGGAGACCACGCTTACAAAGTAGCTATTAGTTCTACCAAGTCGATGACCGGCCACCTTTTGGGCGGTTCTGGGGGAATTGAGGCGGTGGCAACGGTAATGTCGATCGCCAATGACAAAATCCCGCCGACAATTAATCTGGAAAATCCCGATCCTGAGTGCGATTTGGACTATGTTCCTCATACAAGCCGCGATCTAAAAGTTGATGTGGCGCTGTCGAATTCTTTTGGATTTGGAGGCCACAACGTGACACTGGCATTCAAGAAGTTTGTTCAGTAACAGGCAATTTGAAAGTCGAGAGTTAAAAAGGTGAAAAATTAGTTTTTCACCTTTTAATTTTAGATTGAGCCATCGGCTATTAACTAAATCAACTTTATTCAACCTAAAATGCGATCGTGCGTTAGAGCCCCGCAGCACTTTAATGGCTGCGGGGCTCTGGGTATTTTGTTTTTTGATTTGTCGTTGCTACTATCATGTCCGGGCGATCGCTTGACCCAAAATGCTTACTTGTCATGAGTCAAGGGCAACGAAGTAAGCGCGTTGCCTAAAAGGCTAGATTCTTCAGTTCCTTCACGAATCAGAATGACAACTACTCAAGCGGACTTGATATCACTTAGTTTGTTAACAAAAGGAGAGCTCTAAAAATATTTTCCCCAAACAAAAAGCGCCCCTATTACTAGGAGCGCTCTTTGTAATCTCAGACTAAAACTTAGCCATTGATAGA
>NZ_JAUBQM010000132.1:0-9228 GCF_036701245.1 Microcoleus sp. Pol14D4 | reverse complement strand
TGCCTATCTTTTTTTACCACAAGTTGGCTCAATCCTTACTAACTATGGGTTTGGGGCGGGTTGTCACCCCCCCAGTTAAAAATCTGGGCTGCCAACATTTCTGCAATGCACTGGGCAATTCCCGATTTGATATTGTCATTCTTGGCTTCGACAAGTGTAAACACGGGAGCATTTAAAGATAATTGTTCTGGTGAATGACTAATCATAAAGTCACAAATGCCATTCAGTCCTTTGACTCGATCAATATTAAATTCCGTACCGGAAAAGAGGCTGATTTGACGATCGCACCGCCTGCGGAGTTCAATCAATACCGGAGCGACTATCATCTCCGATCGCGCTTTTTCCGTGTCAATTCCCAAGGCTAAGGGAATATTTTCGGCTAAGGTTTCCTTTAAAAGCTGACTGGGTGCGATCGGTTCTACAGCCGTAAAGACTTCAGATACTTCTCTAATTGTTAAGCCGAGTTTATGCTTAATATCATCTAGGGAAAATTCGCTATAAGACATAATAGTTGCACCTTTCACTCCGTCGCTCTAATTTTATATTTAGATCGCGTTCGTTAAGCCAGGAAGCTATTCATAGCTTTGTCCCGATTTTGGTAGGTTTTTACGAACGGATGTTCCCAACAGATATGACCAATAATAACCTTTGTTCCCGATAAGAGCTCGCTCTGAATCTCCAACTGAGCGCTAATCTGCTCGACCCGCTGCCACATTCCACCCAGACCAAATCCGCTGACTTGCTACTGCGGATCGAACCCGCATCTGTCGTTCGTTACGTAGGGTTTGCTGAAGCAGTTGCAAAAGTAAACACTGTATGAGTTGTGTTATCCTAAAAAGGTGGAAGGGTGCAAGAAAAACAGGTATAATGACTCAAAACCCGTGCATCACCACCTGCGAGCGTGTACAGAAAAGCTGAGCTTGCCCCAAGCCCCCCATCCGACTTTAAACTACCCTTTGAAGGAAGGTTGTCAGCAGATAACCGTTGGGTAAAGATGGCCGAACTTATCCCGTGGGATGAATTTGAAGCAGAATATGCTGAAAATTTCCCGACCGAAATGGGCGCACCCGCCAAATCATTTCGCATGGCATTGGGGGCATTAATCATCAAAGAAAAACTGGGAATTAGCGATAGAGAAACAGTAGAACAAATCCGTGAAAATCCCTATTTGCAATACTTTGTCGGTCAATCAATCTACAGCAACGAACTCCCATTTGACCCGTCGCTATTAGTTCACTTTCGGCAACGAATTAGTGCGAATCTAATTAATAAAGTGAACGAACGCCTGGTGGAAAAAATGCGCGAAACCATCGCAGTCAAACCAGAAAAAAAAAGGATTCGGACGCAAAAAATGAATCACCCAATCAAGGAAAATTAATCGTAGATGCGACCTGTGCTCCAGCGGATATTAGCTATCCGACGGACTTAGGGCTATTAAACCGAGTCCGAGTTCATACCGAAAAAATTATCGACATTCTCTATAAATCTCTCACAGTAAAAATCAAGAAAAAACCCAGAACCTACCGAAAAATAGCCAGAAAAGACTACTTAGCAGTAGCCAAACAACGACGACCGACCCGAAACAAAAAAATCCAAGCAATTAAAAAACAACTGCAATATATCAAAAGAAATTTGGCTCATATCGATCAGCTAATCGAATCAGGTGCGACTCTGGAAAGTCTGACCAAAAAGCAATATAAAACTTTGCTAGTCCTCACAGAAGTCTATCGCCAACAACTCTGGTTATTTGAAAATAACAAACAGAGTATTGAGGACAGAATAGTAAGTGTAAGTCAACCCCACATCCGTCCCATTATTAGAGGTAAAGCAGGAAAACCTGTAGAGTTTGGAGCTAAACTGTCAGCGAGTTGCTTTGATAAATATGTGTTTTTAGACCGAATAAGTTGGGAGAATTTTAACGAATCGGGAGACTTAAAAGCCCAAATAGAAGCATTTAAAAGTTACACAGGATACTACCCAGAATCAGTCCATGCCGATCGCATTTATCGAACAAGGGAAAACCGAGCTTGGTGTAAAGAAAGAGGAATTAGAATGAGTGGGCCTCCGTTAGGAAGGCCACCAGCAAATGTCAGTAAGGAAACAAAGAAACAAGCCTGGGAAGATGAGAGAATTCGTAACTCTATTGAGGGAAAATTTGGGACTTGCGAAAAAGAAGATTCACCTTGAATCGCGTGATGGCAAAACTTGATAATACTTCTGGTACAGCTATTGCTATTACTTTTTTAGTAATGAACCTTTCTACCTGGTTAAGACGGGTTTTTTGTGTGTTTTTATGTCAAAAACCAAAAATCACACCTGTTGACTGAGCAATCATTACTAAAAGCTATAACTGGGCAAGTTATAGTCAACAAAAAATTATGTTTCGCCGAGCTTGAATCACCCATTAATTGCGATAGCGATTTTTCTTAACTTATTCAGCAAGCCCTACGTACAGACAGGTACAGCCGATAGCATGGAGTAAACAATCAAGTGAGCGTGAGTTGTTAGCAGATTATCGGCTGTACCTCTGCTCGGCATTGCTCTGTCAAATCGTGCTGCTCTGAACAAAATCGTCCTAATGCTTTGCGATCTACCGAACGTCACATATCAATATCTGAGGTACGAACTCTAAAAACCGAGTTAACTTTGATCGCAGTCTTGGGATTTGGTGATCGTACAATCGGCCGAACGTCATATATCGATATCTGAGGTACAGACTCTCACCGCAGAGTTGATTTTGATCGCAGTCTTGGGATTTGGTGATCGTACAATCGGCCGAACGTCATATATCGATATCTGAGGTACGGGTTGTAAACACAGAGTTGATTTTGATCGCAATCTTGGGATGGTGATCTCGCCTAATCTACCGAAATGCACTCGGGGAACGTCATATATCGATATCTGAGGTACGATTCTCAAAACCGAGTTAACTTTGAGAATAGTCTTGGGATGTGGCGATAGACTAAGGTTGAACTTCATATATTGATATATGAGGTACGAATCTAAAAACCGAGTTAACTTTGATCGCAGTCTTGGGATTTTGCGATAGTACAATCGGCCGAAATGCAATTCTGAGTCAAATCGCTGATAATATCTAAACTCATATTTTCCACTAACTTGGTCAAAGCCCCAGCAATTTGTTTCTGGGAGCGAGGAATTCGCTCAATTAACTGCCTTACCGCTTGCTCGTCTCCACAAGCGGCGGCTTTATAAAGCTTCTTAATCGACTCCCTCGGCAACACAGATAGCGACTCAGGAGTCAGTTGTATAACAGGCTCATCCCGTTCGGACTTCCTCGGCGACTCCTCTTCATAGATATAGCGAACACCCAAATGAAGCGCCATCTTCTCAAAAATTACTGTTTCTCGGAACGGTTTGGCAACAAAGTCATCGAAGCCATTCGACAAAGCGAGTTTCTTGGTTTCAACAAACGCATTAGCGCTCAAAGCAATAATTTTTGTATGGGAGCCGTCAGGCAGAGAACGAATTTTTCGAGCAGCTTGAAAGCCGTCTAAAAGCGGCATTTTCAAATCCATCCAAATTAAATCCGGCTTGTACTTTTGCCACAATTTAACAGCCTCAGTTCCGTTATCCGCAAACCACAAAAGAAAGCCGGCTGACTTCAATATCTGAGTTAGTAGCAACCGATTTGCAGACTCATCGTCCGCTACCAGAATGCGATAATTTTGTTGGTTGGGTGCCAGTCCATTCACTTGTTTTTGAGGCTGGATGTCACGGACTTCGCTCTGTGTTGCACGACTCACTTTAATGTAAAAACTGAAAACCGTTCCTTTCCCCACAGAACTTTTGACCTTGATATCGCCACCCATCAGCTTGACGAAAGAGCGGCTGATGGGCAATCCCAAGCCCGTTCCCGTTTGTGATTTCCTGCCAGTTGCTGTTTGCACGAACGGCTTGAACAAACTGCTAAGCTCGTCAGGCGCAATACCAGGACCTGTATCCTTCACTGAGAACTGGAGAAAGAATTTGGGTAACGGTTTTTTTGCCAGCGGCTGAAGGCATTTTACAGTCAGCTTCACCCTACCCGCCTCAGTAAATTTAACAGCATTACCTAACAAATTAATCAAAACTTGACGCAGCTTGCTTTCATCAGTTCGGATGTATTGCGGCACATCAGAACTGCGTTCAAAAACAAGTTGCAAGCCCGACGACTGAGTTTTGAGCTGAAATAAAAGTTTTAAGTCATCGAGCAAACTGTACAAGTCAACAGCAGTTTCTTCGAGGGTGATTTGACCTGCTTCAATTTTGGACAGCGACAAAATATCGTTGATTAGTTTCAACAAATGCTCGCCGTTGCGATTGATAATATTTAAACTCGGCTGCTGTTCCGGGGCAGTTTGTTTGGAGCGGACAAGAAGGTGGGCAAAGCCGATAATCGCATTCAGAGGCGTTCTCAATTCGTGGCTCATATTGGCCAGAAAGGTACTTTTAGCGCGATTGGCACTTTCGGCTGCAATTTTAGCTTGTTTTAGTTCCTTTGTTTTCTGTGCAACTTGCCGCTTTAAATCGCCAGAATATTCTTCTAACCGCTGGCGAGATGCTTTTAACTGGCAATTCATGCGCTCGAAAGCACAGGCTAGGGCTTCGAGTTCGGCAATACCGCTACCTGAAACTGTTGAGTCGAAGTCGTCACCAGCTATCGCCTCTGTTGCCGAAATTAACCGCAGCAGCCGCTGTTCTATTCTTAGGGAAATGGACAGCAAAAGGCAGATAGAAAGAACCAAAGCCAGCAGCACGAGCAAAATAGTGTTGCGGGTGTTAGCCTGAACTTTGTCCGTAAAATCGGTTTCAGGGACAACTGCTACAATCAGCCAGTTTAAGCTTGAAGAGTTTTCAAAAGGTCTGACTTGCAGTAAGTATCTAGAGTTGCTGGCAGTAAAGTTAAGATTTTGGCTGCTGTTAATAGCAGCGAGGCTGCCATAATGTTTAAGCAAATACTCTGTTGAAAGCTGGATTACTTTTTGTTGCAGAGCTTGGGCGCTTTCTCGCTGCTGGGTGTCAGCAGAAATAGACGCTTTGGGTTCAGTTACCTCGTTCCGAGCCACTAAACGTCCCGAACGGTCTAAGATAAAGGCTTGACAGTTAGGGCTAATGAGGAAATCGTGCAAGTTGAATGTTGAGGTTGGGGTGGGAAAAGCAGAATTTGTTTTTTGTTGAGGCAATATTGTTTTTGGAGAGTCTGACCCATTTCTTTCCCCATTTGGTTTGATTGTGACTCCGGCTGTTTGACTTGGGGAAAGTTGGTTTACCGAACCAATTGGAATTTGATTGTAAGTCCCTTCTCCTTTCACAACCCCTTCTTTTAAGTAGTTGTCAAGGCGGTCCCAGATGCGACTCGTTGCTTCTCCCAATAGGTGTGCAACTACGTCATTCATTGTCTGTCGCCCTGTTTGAAAAGAAAGCCACCCCGTTAGAGCTAGTAAGATTGAAATCAAAAGAGCGTTGGGGACTGTAAGCACAACGCGCAGCGGGAGGGCAGACTTTTTTTGAACAGAGCTTTTTGGGCGGAACATTGGTTGAAAAAAGGGAGTGGGGAGAGAGGGAGAGAGGGAGAGGGAGAGGGAGAGAGTGAGAGAGTGGGAGATTAGAGGTGTGCAGTAAACAGCAAGCTGTTTGAATTTTCAGGTAGATTGCAGTTACATAATCCCTCATTTCTATTCAATTGGGTGAGTATATGTTAGATGTTGAAGCCCTCTAGTTTTTATCGGGTTGTTGCAAGTTTTCAAACTTCTCCCACTCTCCCACTCTCCCCCACTCCCCATTCCTGTTACCTATTCCCGCAGCTCCGGCTCCAATCAAAAAGCAGAGCGACTTTTAAGAAGCCGAGTAGTTCGGGCTGTTGGCGGTTGTCGCTGTTGAAATCTTGTTCCAGGGTTGTTCAATTCTTCTTGTGCAATGAGGCTCAGCTCGACAATCACAGACAAGTCTACTCCGGCTCGTGCAGCAGCATCGGCAGCCGATAAATTCTGATTTCTTACCAGAGCTAAAAATTGTCGCACGCTGTAGACTACTGGGTCGTTGGCTCCTGTGTAGCCTTTTTGAATGGCAATCAGCAATCCTTTTTCGACATCTGATGCTGCGGGGGCGCGACTTCTATCAACGTTCACAGTCGGCTCCCTTCTTGGGTTTAGGGGAGCGATGCGAATTCCTAGGTGTTCTGGTTTTTTGTTGGCAGGAACGATGTTGAAGTTGTAAAGTCGCTGTTTCCCTTTTGAATCTACAGTTTTGATTGAAAGGTTAGTGATGGTAGCTGTGGTAGCTCCCGGAAAATTGAGCGCTTGAATGGGACGCAAGAAAACAGTTTTGGCTTGGCCGCTTGCCAATTGTGCGTCGGTGCTGAAAACTACTTTTGAGGGGTCGGCAATTAAAACGTAGGCGACAGCTTCATCGGTTGAGCTGAAGTCGATCGCACTCGCGCGACCGGGATAGACTAAAATATCGTGAGCACTATTGACGGCAATATCTCGACCCACAGTTTGATAGCCTGTTACTCTTGATTGAGCAAAAGCACAGTCGGGGTAGCTCGCAGCAGCGAACACTGCTGTGAATAAAAGCCCTCCGAGGGAAAACATTCTTGGAGATTGGATGCGATTCGTCATGGCAGTTATCGGTTGATGTTGAGAAAATTGTTGACAGTAGAAATGGGAATTTTCTTTACTAATCGCAGTCGCCCCAATGCGACTTAACAGTTTACCGACGGCTCGGTCAACGGTAAATGTTGAGAAAGCTGTTAACAGTAATAGAAACGGGAGTTCCCTTGTTAACCACAGCTACATTGGGGCGTTTTAAAAGTTCTTCAGTTGCTCTATCTGAGCGGCTTTCCATCCGTTTTGCCAAGGGACTGAAAAAGCCATCGAGGACGGCTGACCAAATTTGGGGGTCTCGACTTTCAACGGTGGTTGTACTACTTCCAAACCCACCGCTAATACTGCTAGAGTTCCTAACTTTAGGCTCTGCGAATACTTGACCGACTCGTCCAACTCCCGACAGCAGTGCGGTGAGGATGTCTTGCGAAGCAATATCGGAACCTGGGTCGAAGTAGCCTGAAGCAATTAGCGGCCTTCCGCCCTCACCTGCAATCAAAATTGCGCCTTCTGGAATGGCCTGCTGTTTAATCTGACCGTTTCTATCAGAGTAGACGAGCGCCACAGCAGCAGCTTGTACCATGCGATTGCCTTTACTGACGGTGCTGGCTTTGGCAATGACAACCGTGCCCTTCCGAAAAGCAATAGAGCCGTCAGTTGCCGTGAAGTCGGCTGTGAGAGTGACGGCAAATTTGTCGTAAAGTTGTCTGCCTGAGCCTTCATCCCACAGCAGGGGAACCGAAACTATGCCGTTGGCTGTGGTTCCAAGGGGAACCTGAGCTGTTTGGGAGGTTGAGTCCGTTTGGGGCGTGCGGTTGAGAATGCCTTTTGCCCCTGGGGAGTTTACTTGTTCCAGGGTTGAGGAATTTGTTAAGGCAGAAGCCTCTGGAGCAGCTTCTGGGGAAAGGGTTTGAAATTCTGTATCGGCGGGCAAGGACGTTGGACGAGCGTTCAGTCGAGCCTCCGTCTCGATTGGGTTATCGGTAGAATCGGAACTTGTTTGGGGGGAAAGGGGAGCCGGAGTTAATTGGTTAGTGGGGTTTTGGGAGTTGTCAGTGGTTTCGAGGCTCTCCCCTCCATAAGGAAACTCCGGGTGTAGCCTTTCCCCGCTGGCGTTATTTGGGTGGCTATATAGTTTTTCTGGGATTTGCTCGAAAGAAACGTATGAGGGTTGCGACTTTTGGTTGCCGATATTGACTGTTAGGAATTCAGTTGTTGGAGTTGGGTTCGTACTAGCGGTGGCGTTAGCACTTGTTGTCGCTGGAGTGCTTGGTGTTTCACTCACGGCATTCGCTATTCGGTTAGGGTCAAAATTTCCCCTAATTTGTCCGAGTTGGGCGAGTTGGTTCCACCGCTCAAACGGATCGATTTTTTCTTCTGTTGGAGTTGGAATTGCATTCCGAGTTGGGGGTGCAAATGGTTTAGATAGGGGAACTGGTGGGGGTACGGGTGTTCTTGAGGGTATTCTTTCAGGTGTTCTTGAAGGTACGGCTGCGGGTACAGTTACTGTCCGCACTACGGTTCGGGGTTCGCTTCGGGGTTCGCTTCGGGGAATAGGTGGCGGTGTGGCCGGACGGGTAGCCACGGGACGCGGAGTTCGCGGGTTTCGTGGGGATGATTTGGGCGACGGTTCTACTTTGGGTTTGGCAGTTTTTTGCGATTTCTCGGTCAGCAGTTTTTGCTGGTCTTGGTAAGCCAATCTCGCCAGCAATTCCGGCTTTTCATCTTTAATGGTGGGAGATGGGGTAATATTTGATTTTGATTGTGCGATAGGTTCGCGAGGTGATTTAGGCTTGATAAATTGCCAAATCAGCAGTCCTAGCAATAGTATCCCCCCAGTCAACAGCAATATTGTCACTGCTCTAGGAACGCCTCTTTCGGAAACAGGCGGCGGCAGTGGTTTTTCGTCATCTTGAGCGAGTTGATATTGAGTTTCAAGTGTTAGAGGTGCATTAGGGTCAAAGTTGGCAATGAAGTTCTCGTCAATATCATCATCTTCCGAAGGGTTCGCGGAAATAAGGGAATTAATGTTGCCGTCATCGTTATTTGGGGTAGATTCAGTCGATGTAGCATAAGGATTCATATTGGCTGTTGTGGTGAAGTTACTATGGTCGGGATTGGTACTCATTGGATTATTTGTTGGTGCATTTATCGGGTTATTCATGGCTTGAGAATTGATTGAGTGTGTTGTGGTTTACTGTACAAAAAAAGGAAAGATAGAATACTTCAACCAAAGGGATGGAACATACTAGACTTGAATTGCAAAAATCACACGCTATCTTGAAGTTATCTGCGTTCCGAAGCGTTCCGAAGCGTTCCGAAGCCTTCATCTGCGGTTTCCTTCTCAATCAAAGATTTAGGCAATTCAAGTCTAATAAACGTTTAAAGTCTTTAGTTTTTAGGCAAGCTTTTTAAATTTACCCACTTGCTGGCTCGTCCCCTTTCCATCTCTTTTTCCCCTTTTAAGGTTTGAATTGGACAATGCGGGAAATTTCTAATCCGGCTGCTCTCAAAGAGTGAACAGTTTTCTCTAATTCGTTAGCGTTTTCGTAATTGCTCAACTAGGGGAAAAAAGGGAGCCATGAAGAGAGAGGGCTTTTTGAATAGCTTGATAAGCAGTTAA
>NZ_JAUBQM010000131.1:0-9282 GCF_036701245.1 Microcoleus sp. Pol14D4 | reverse complement strand
TATGGCTCAAGCTCAACGACTTGCTGGCTTTGGTCTTAACACACTCAAGGAATTATTTAGAATGAAATAGCCCTGGGGGATTATTATTCAACCAAGTTGTCACAATAATTTCTTTTCTCGGCGTTCTCTTTACAATTGACAAGGCACTGACTTTAGTTGTATTGATACTGGCTGCTTTTAAAACTGTTTTCACAATCTTTATAGGTAAGAGATTAAGTAGATTAAAGTTTAATCAGTTACAACGAGAAGCAAATTTTCGCTATAGTTTAGTTCATCTTCGAGACCACAGTGAATCCATTGCATTTTACCGAGGTGAAGAGCGTGAATTTAGTGCAGTATCACAGCGATTTAATGAAGTATTGAATAATTTTAATAACCTGATTGTCTTGCAGCGTAACCTTGGTTTATTTACCCAAGGAACCGGGATGATATTTACAAATTTACCTATAGTTTTTTTAGCTCCTCGATACTTTGCGGGTCAGATAGATTTTGGGCAGGTAACGCAAGCTTCTGGAGCGTTTGTGTCTATTTTAAGTGCCCTGGGCTTTATTGCCGAGAATTTTGATATGCTAACTAACTTTACCACTCAGATTAATCGTTTAGGAACATTTGATCGGGTTCTGTCCGAGCAAATGGCAGCACCTCAAGCCGGCATGGCAACGATTGATGTTGTGGAACAGCACTATCTAGCCCTCCAACGGGTTACCTTAGAGACGCCTAACTATGAGCGAATCTTAGTTAGAGATTTATCTTTCAAGGTGGGGCAGGGTGAAAGCGTCTTGATTGTTGGACCTTCTGGCGCTGGCAAGAGTTCGTTAATGCGAGCGATCGCAGGATTGTGGAATGCGGGTACGGGTTGCATTGTTCGTCCTAAACCGGAGGAAACGCTGTTTTTGCCCCAACGGCCTTATATGCTGCTAGGGGACTTACGCAGCCAATTGCTATATCCCAAAACCAGCGGTCAAGTTACGGATGAACAACTGCACGAAGTACTCGAACAAGTCAATCTTTCCCATTTGCCAGAACGGGTAGGTGGATTTGATGTGGAATTGGAATGGGCTGATGTTTTGTCACTAGGAGAACAACAACGGTTAGCATTTGCACGCCTACTGCTGACTAAACCTCGCTACGCTATTTTGGATGAATCAACGAGTGCATTGGATGTGGCTAACGAGAGACGGCTCTATCAGTTGCTCAAAGAAACAGGAACTGCCTTTATCAGTGTCGGTCACCGTCCGACTTTGGTACAGTATCACGAGCAGGTCTTAAGGCTAGTTGGTAATACCAATTGGCATCTGATATCGGCTAAAGATTACAGCCCCGATCTCGCCGAGTTTGTTTGAAAAATGCAATTGCCGAACTGCAAGTAATGGTCTTTACCGTATCCGCCTCAAAATTCCAGGCGTGCGATCGGGTAGAACAGGAGTAATTGGGACGATCGTAAACGGCAAACTCGTCAAAAAACACTGTATCTTATAGCGCAATACGCTTGGGATAAGACACTCATGGAGACAAAACACTGTGAAAAATAAATAGATACTGCGAAGGCGCGTGCCTGGCCGAAGGGCTTATGCTTCGCCCAAAGCTCTCTTCGGATAAAAAAATTAACTGAACCGTATTGACGAATAATTAGCTCTCATCCTACATTTTCATTACATTGATGTAAAATTATGCGGTTGCCAGCAGGATCGAAGGCATAGATTTCTAGACCGTGAGAAGATTTGATAATTTCCCCGTTGGGCGGATAACCTAAAGCCCAAATTCTGGCGATCGCAGTTTCGAGGTTGCTGACTTCCAAACACAGACTCATGCCTGTTTTTGCTCGATTTGCAAATTCCGATTTGTGGGAATCTTTGGGTTTGAATATGCCGAGTCTTAAGCCTGGGAGTTGAAATTCAGCATAAGTATTGGGAATGTAAGGGTTTGGTTCTATGTCTAGAAAATTTTTGTAAAATTTAACGAGAACTTCCTTATCAAGGTCTGCTAAAGTCACTAGGGCGGCGCTGTATTGGCAACTCATATAAATTGGTAAGGGGGAATTGGTAATAGGAAATTGATAATATTATAACTTTCTATCTATTTAAAATCCTCCAATTCGTCTGACTATTTGGATTTTACCTTGTCGATCGCTTTTGAGAATCACAGCTTCGCCGCTTTGCGGTACAATATCAGTGATAGCGGTAATATTGACTTGATGAGTTACCATAATAATCGCGCCTTTAGTGTTGCGGTTGTCAACAATTAATTTGCGGATTGTCGCTGTTTGTCGGGCTTCTTTGCTGCTATCGCTAAAGAACGAGTTCAACGCTGGGAACGGTTCGACTTTGCCTAAATTTATCAGTTTTGCTGTTTCCAAACACCGACACCACTGACTCGATAAAACTCTGGCCACTTTGATGTTGCGGTTGCGAAATTCGGCTCCAATTTGCTTGGCTTGGGTTCTTCCCTGTGCTGATAAATTGCGCTGGGTGGAACAGTCACCCAACTTAAAGTTAGCAGGATCTCCCGTACCTGGGGCGATCGCGTGTCGCATTGCTACCACCAATCCCGTCTCCCCCCGCTGCAACAATTGCCACCCTGCTTGAGTTTGCGCGTTGGTTGCTGCGTCAGAACTTGCAGTTGCAGTAATTAAGCCGATCGACAATACTAAAGCTAGCGACCGGAAAAACCATTTCCAGTTAAGGTAAATCCGCGCAGCCATTGTTCCAGAACTTAGAAATTAACTTATCATATTATAATACAACAAATATTGCTTTATGGAACTCACCAATTTTATTGCTCTGTCTGTCATTATTGCTCTCGTCCTGGGGATTGGGTTTGGAACAATGACTTGGGCCTACTTCGGCAAGGGCAGCATTTCTGTACTCTTTAAAGAACCCATTTTAACTTACCCAGAATTTCCAGATACCGACAGCGGCCGTAAAGCTTCTGTTTATTTTCAACAAGGAATTGAGGCTTATCAGTCAGGAAAGTACCGCAAAGCAAAAGATAAATTTACCAGCGCTTTAGAACAAGTTTCAACTTTAGCAGAAGCTTACCATAATCGTGCATTGGCTTTTGCAAATTTGCGATCGGATGAGGAGGCCGTTGCAGATTTAATCCTTGCCAGCGAATTATACCAACAGCAGGAAGCTGGATTTGCGATCGACACGATTAAACAAAATCTTGCCGCCTTGAAGCAGCGCAAATTAGAACGAGAAAAACAAAAAGCAGTAGCGACCTAAATTATTATGTTAGGCGAGTGGAACTCAACCAAACCCTAGATTTGTGGTCCCAAAAACCCGGTTTTTTGAGTGTGGTTGGGAGAAACCGGGTTTGTTTACAGAATTTTTATTAAAGTTGAAAATCAAGATTTAACCTTCTCCGGGTCAACTAAATTGTTCTGGAATCTTCTATTTGGTCGATTTTAGCAATCATCATTTCTCGGTTAGGTGCCACAACTCGATAATTAGTAATGGGATCGTAAGCTTCCCACTCTTGAGTCACTTCGCTGTCTTGCCACAAAAACCATTCCCGGTAAATTTCGCCGTCATCAATGTCGCCGCACAAGGGAAGCCAATCATCTCCTCCCAAGCTCTCAAAATCTCCTCCTACTAAGTCAATCCAAGCTGCAAGGATACAAGAGTCAATCGCATTATTATTAACAGTGACTGCGTTAGAGTAAAGAGAAGTTTCGGGAAAACAAAGTGTGGATTTCATAAGTTGTACCTGAATGTTATGTTATTAATTTATAAAAAAATCCTCTAGGTCAGTGACAGCAGAATGCCACTATCCTAACCTCCACAGTTCCCACCTCGAAAAACCTTGATACCCAAAGCGCTCAAATACCTCTGCTGTATGAATTGAGACCGCTTTGAGTCCAGTCGCTAGACAGGCGAAATTGAGCCACTTTGCCAAGTGGCATACCAGAAAGTCCGATCGACCAAATATTGCTGGCGAAGGATCTGGCGCATTGAGAAGCGAAGACAGCCGGACTGCCAATTGTATACTTGGTAAGTTGGTGAGTTTCAGTACAGTTTTTGTGATAAAATTAGCGCTAAGCGGACTTTCGTACCGACAGCCTGGTTTAGTCAAAAGCTTTGCAACGAGCTTTCCAATCGTAGTGCGATCGCCCGTTGTGATTTATTGTTAATTTTGCCAAGTCCCGATCGACTGTTAGGGAAAAAAAATTATGCAAGCAACCAACCAAGAAAGAATTATCGATCTGACAATCCACTATACCAACGGCAAACAGCAACACTTTCAGTTCAGTGCGCCAGAGGGAACAGTAGGAGAGCAAGCAACTTTAGGCACTCGCCTGCACAAAATGTTGACGGCAGACCCGATAATTCTCGAATTGGCAGATAAACTGGTAGTTATCCCAGTTCACAACATACAAAGTATTGAAATATCGCCGGTTCCTCCCAAATTGCCAGAGGGTGTCATTTCCCCAATGCGAGAAATCAAGAAATAGCTAAGGTGTTCTGCATCTAAATTCAACAGACAAGGCGGGCTGAATACCCATGTCATCCAGAGTTTGAATCAAGATAAATGGACTAATTAAAGGCGTAACAAGTTATTACAAATAACGATAAAAATAAAAAGAATGTTGCGCGCAGTCAAACCTGTTCAGAAAAAAAGTGCAACAGTAGACCAACTCCCAACCCTTATAGCAGCACTAATTTCCAATCTAAAATCTAAAATCTAAAATAGTAGGAGGATATATCTCACATGAGTGAGGGGAATAATTGCAGGTTTTACAGACTTTGACTTACCATAAAAAATGCTAGAACTCCACTGTCACACTACTTATTCCGACGGCACTCTCACCCCTGCCGAACTCGTAGCCGCGGCCGCGTCTTCGGGGGTTCGCGCTTTGGCTGTCACCGATCACGATACGATGTCGGGTTGGGATGAAGCCTTCGCGGCTGCTGCTTTGCACGGTATCGAAATAGTCCCCGGACTCGAACTCAGTACAGTTCACAACGGCCGATCGCTGCACATTTTAGGTTTTTATCCCGATGCAAATAAGTTGCGCGTTCCTTTGAACGATCGCCTGGAAGGAAGGTTTCGGCGATCGCAGGAAATGGTCGAAAAATTAGCAGCAATGGGATACGCGATCGAACTGCCAAAAACATCCCCAGGAATGGCACCGGGACGGCCTCACATTGCCAGCGCGCTGGTAAAAGCCGGTCACGCGAAATCATCGCGGGAAGCATTCGATCGCTGGCTGGGAGATGACGGCCCGGCTTATGTGCATTACGAGAAATTCTCGATCGTCGAAGGCATTGATTTACTGAAAAGTTGCGGCGCAGTACCAGTTTGGGCTCACCCTTATTTATTTCGCGGCGGCGCTGTTGAGGAAGTCTTAAAAGAATTAGTAGATGCTGGTTTAATGGGAGTTGAAATATACCATCCCAGCCACAGTTCCAGCCAAATCCAAAAGTTGAAAGATTTGTGTCTTCATTACGGTTTGCTGGCAACAGGTGGCAGCGATTATCACGGCCCAGATCCTGAAAGGAAAGCAGCAGATAGCACCCAATTGAATATGCTGCATTTGCCGTTAGAATTGCTCGAACCGATTAAAGTTGCTGCGGCGAGTTTGAAATAGTTTTTTAGGACCAATTTTGCCGATGTATACAGTTGTCAAAAAAAAATCCTTGACTTTTTGAGTGACGAGTTTGCCGGAAGTAAATCATCAGCAGAAGACCGAGGTCAAGCAGAATATAAATTAATATGAAGTTAAAGGCAATTGCAGGCGAGTTGATTTTACAATGTTACTAAAGCAACTTGCCAAACGGAGCTTATTATGAGTGCAGAAGACAGAGCTAAGGCGATCGGCAAAAATTTAGAAGGCAAAGCTCAGGAAATTTTCGGTAATATCACGGGCAACAGAAAAGACCAGGTTGAAGGCAAAGCCAAACAAGCTGAAGCTGCCGCCCGCCACGCAGCAGAAGATGCTAAAAATGCTGTGAAAAATCTGGCAGATCAAGCCAAAAGGTCGATCGACAAATTGTAGAAACCTGGCTATACCAAATCCTGGCTAATAGAATTCGCTTCATATCAAATCCTTTGGTATCAATAGGGTTTGATATGATTTGTTTTTGGAATGTGCATAAACTGGGTGACTTCTGCGACATCTCTTCAAAAGCGCAACGGAGAAGTCCCTACGATTGTTAATTTTACACCGGATTAATTTCGTAGTAAGGACTTCAGTCCTTATCGCATTGCCTTGACGAAAAATTTTTGCTCAATTCTGCATAAAGCCGCCAAAACCTGCGATATCAGAGTATCAACACGCAAAAACTGGACTATGACGAGACATGATACCCCCGTCGAACCCTTAGCAGGTTTAGTTCCTGTAGGGGCAAGTTTCAACTTGTTGCTTCCACCCACGGGTTGGGAACTCAAACCGATTTCCTTGACTTTGTTACTGTTGGCAGGTTACAGCGCTATTTTCCCTGGGATAATCGAATTATCTCGATGTCATCCGAACGTGCCAGTGAACACCGACGAACAGTTACGCGAACTTCTACAACTTTTGAAAGACTCGCCAGAGGCGAGTAAGGAACAAGAAAGACTCAAAAATAAATTGTGCCAACTCATTCCTCATTTGCCTGGAATTCGCAAGAATCGCGATGCCAATCCTAATATTGATTTTGACGGCGCAGTGAATGAGGCCTATGGGGGTTTTTTCAAAACGCTGCCGAGATTTTTTCGGGAAATTGACCTCGATAATATCGCTGATGATGCGTTGCAAACCAGAGTGGTTAAGCGGTTCAATACAATTGTTAAACGCAAAGTATATGACCAATACAGCAAGTTAGAGCGGCAGCCTTTTACTTTTAGTTTGGATGCTCCAACTAAGAGCAAAACAGGTGAAGAATTTGATTCTGAAGGAGCGGCTGATGATACTACGGTCATAGGAATTGAGCAACTGATTGAGCAAGAACAAGTTAAAAATAAGGATCGCATCGGCCGCAAACTATGGCAGTGTATTGAAGACGATCCGACGGGAGAACTGCGAAACAGTTATCCCAACGAAAAAATAGATAAGACTCAGCCAAACACTCCCGAAAATCGTCGCCCTCGACCGGATGCCAATTGTCACATATTGGCAGTGCGATTGCTGCTGAAAGACCCTCCTGATAAATTATCGGTAATTGCCAGAGAGTTAAATATTGACTATCAAACTCTCAACTCTCACTGGAAAAGAACAGGTTTTGAACTCGTCAAAGAGATTGGCAATAGAATTGCTAAAGAATGTGGATATCAACCGGAGGAATAATGGTGAATAGCATGGATACTTATTTGTTACAAATTCCTCTGGAGCAAACTGCCCGCAATTTAGCTCTGCAATTTGCTTCAGAGCAAGCTAATCCGCAAAAAGGCAAGCGGGTTTATTTCAATACCCTGGCGGTTTGGGCAGTTAACTATTTTTTGGAATGGATGGAAATGGAAACCGATATTGATGGCGGTGATAGTTGGAATCCAGCAATACGGGCGGTTTTGGATGTCGGGGATTTGGTTTTGCCGGGGATTGGCAAGATAGAATGCTGTCCGGTTCAGCTTGGAGAATCGGCGATTTCTCTGCCGGAAGTGCGAGGAAACCGCATTGCATATATCGTCGTTCAGTTTGCCGAACCTTTCGATAAGGTGAAACTTTTGGGCTTTATTCCGGCTGTGGAAATTCATGATGAAATTCAAGAGATTTCTCTAACTAATCTCAAACCCCTTGAGGAATTGTGGGATTATTTGGATCGAATTGAGTTGGCGATTCCACTGTTGCAAGGTGAAATTGAAGAGTTGCTATCTGATTTGGGAGAAGATGACCCCGTACAAGCACAAGTTCGGGAGAATTTGCAAAACAAATCTATTTCGGAAATTGTGGCAATTTTGAATAAAGTTTTGCACAGTAGTGAGAAATCTGACTGGGGATATGAAGGGGGGAAGGCTTTAGCGGGAAGTGGTTCTAGCAGTGGAGGTTTGGGAAATAGAGATATATCTTTCTCTCGTGATAAATCTTCACCTGTAGAGAAAGCTTCAGATATTGAGGAGGATGTGAAAGCGGAACTGAATCTGATTGCTGAAGATTTGTTGGAGAAGTTAGCTGAGATTTGGGGAGATGGTGATGATTTTGCCTTGTCATAAATCGGCAATATCCCATAAATATGGATAAATTTTCATGACTTGTAGATACTGTCTTGACCTGTCAAGGGGTATCTACAACATTCCCAATACAAATATCTAGAATTTTTCAGGAATCTGCATAATTCTACCCCAAATTCCCGATCGATATATATACAGAATAAAGGGAAACTCCAATGGACGAACAACGCATCGCCGCCTATATCCAACTGATTCAATCCCTGCTTGAGTGCCCTAGCGGTACAGTAAATGATATTATCAACGCCAATCGAGGCTTAGTTGATGCCAATTTTGTGCAAGTCATGGCAGGGGAAGCGGAGAAGATGGCAGCAGAGGGCAACTTCAAGGCAGCTTGGTTGCAGAATCTAGCGACACAATTGGCAAACTTTATTGCCAGTGCAAATCCTCATACAGATTATTTAAAATTCTTGAGGGAGGTGTTGCTGGCAATGATAAAAAGTGGTGGGACTCCTCAAGTTGTCTATCCTATTTTACAACAAAACTTCGATAAATTGGATTTGCAATTTGCTCAAATATTACAAGCTTGGACTACATCTAAATTCACAGAAGTTGCCTCAGAACAAGCTGCCTCCATCGCAGCAGTTATTGGCAAGTTGGGCTACTTAATTAATCAGTTTCCCATGGGGCAGCGAGCCTGGAATTTAGAAATAGGTATTGCTTGTTATAGCGCAGCATCAGAAGTCTATACCCGCGAGGATTATCCCGAACGATGGGCAACGGTTCAAAATAATTTGGCCCTTACCTATAGTGAGAGAATAAAAGGAGTCAGGGCAGAAAATATTGAAGGGGCGATCGCCTGTTATCGGGAAGCATCAGAAGTCTATACCCGCGAGGATTATCCCAAACAATGGGCAGGGATTCAAAACAATTTGGGGATGGCTTATAGTGACAGAATAGAAGGAGTAAGGGCAGAGAATATTGAAGAGGCGATCACCTGTTATCTGCTAGCTTTAGATGTCTATACCCGTCAGGCTTATCCCGAAAATTGGGCAATGACTCAAAACAATTTGGGGAATGCCTATAGTGACAGAATAGAAGGAGTCAGGGCAAAGAATATAGGTAATTGCTCAACCCCCTTGACAAGAGAACGAGATAGACATTAGATAGAGGAATGAAAAAACTCCCTGACCTAAA
>NZ_JAUBQM010000130.1:0-9400 GCF_036701245.1 Microcoleus sp. Pol14D4 | reverse complement strand
TGCCTATCTTTTTTTACCACAAGTTGGCTCAATCCTTACTAACTATGGGTTTGGGGCGGGTTGTCACCCCCCCAGGGGAAAAACTCCACCTGGATATTATCAATAGAATCTAGTATTTCTTTAATTTTACTAGAAATAATCCGAAGTGTACCAGTTGTAAAAAAATCATTTGGTGGGTATGTTTGTGGATATTCTGAGTAGATTTCTAAAACTATATTATATGTTAAATTTGTATTTTTCAGGGATAGGCATTTTGAAATGTAAGGACTTATCTTTGCTGCAATTTCTCGATTAAGCATTCTTGCTTCTGTATAAGTCTCCCACGAAGTTGTATCAGCTTTCCAGATTTTTATCGTAGTCATAATATTTTTTATTGTTGACTAAATTTTGCGCTTAGACAATTTTTGTCGAAAGCTTTGCACAGTAATGTCTACAATTTCACAACGGTTTTTGCTCTTATGAGTAGTAGCAAAAATTAACTTTCCCAATTTCTTAAATGTTGAGTATTGATTAAGTGTACCGCATTACAGTGGGAACCGCTGTATTATTTATAATAGCATTTTTTCGCTAATTAGGGGATTTTTCATTGCTAACACATTGATTTTATTGCATTTGCCTTATTCCTTATTTTTTCTTCCTTATTCCTCCTTCGTTCTTCCTTCTGCTATAAAATGTTTATGGTTGGTGGTATGATAACTAAATGCTATCAAGTTGACAATCAAGCAATTGGGTCTCTTGCCCGCGGATTCATCGGTGGGAGCAATCTAAGATCGAAAATAAGTTGACATTTTATGACTATTATGATATCAATCAATGCCCAGCATATACACAATTTAGATTTGTCTCCGGTGCGGACTGTGATTGAAAAGTGGCTGGCCGAAGGAGCGATCGCCCAAAACGAACAACAGCTACAATTTGAAATTGAGTATCCGCGCGAAGAGCTAGATCCGCGAGAAATTTCAGAAATTCCCGAAGTGCGGCTGTGGTTTATTCGCTTGGATGCTTGTTACCCTTGGCTGCCATTTTTGCTGGATTGGAAAGCGGGAGAATTGGCGCGCTATGCCGCGATGTTGGTGCCGCACCAGTTCCACCGCACCCAAGGTATTCAGTACAATCCTGAAGCTTTGGAAATGTTTTTGATGAACAAAATTTTTGTGTTGACTGATTGGTTGAATCAGCAGGGAATCCCCAGTAAATCGAAGTTGATGGCGATGTCGCAGATGTTTGGTTATGATTTGGAGGATGCTTTTTTTGATGTGATTGTGCCGCACAAATAAGCGATTGGACTCTAATTAACATACTCCTAATTAGGTAGGCTACTCTATACCTTAAGACTAAGAACAAAGGTATAAACCCGATTTCTTCCCTTATGGGGCGGGCTTTCCAGTCCGCCTCCGCAGCTATAAGTTCTATCCACAACAGCTTAATTAAGCTTAACAGCAGCCGTACTCAGACTTTAAGACAATCCTTAAACCAGCGCGCCTCGCAAAATTGTTGCTGGACTTCAGAATTTTCTCAGAATTGATAGTTAGTTTAAATAGACAACGATCGCCCCATTCAATCGATCGAGGAAATTTACCATGAAAACAGATTACCTCATCGTCGGCAGTGGTTTATCAGCACTGGTTTTCGGAGCTTTGATGGCAAACTCCGGCAAAACCGTACACATCCTCGAAGCTCACGAGCATCCCGGAGGCTTTGGTCACACCTTTACGATGGCCAAAAAATACACCTTTAATGCCCAATTCCACTACGTTTGGGACTGCGGCGAAGGACATACAGTCAATCGAGTTCTCAAAAAACTCGGTCTCGATCGAGATGTCACCTTTGAACGGTACGATCCGAATGGCTACGACCACATGAGAATGCCTGGGTATGCGCTGGATATTCCCTCGGAACCAGAGGAACTGATCCGCAGATTGTCGGCGCTGTTTCCCGAAGCGGGCGAGAGAATTCGCCAATTCGTCAACGAAGTCGAGAAAACCGGCGAGGGACTCAGAAAACTTGCTCCTCCGGTCAAGCCAATTGAATTGCTCAAAAATTTCGGTGACGTATTCTGTGCCGTCCAACACCTCAACAGTACACTTCAAGACGTTTTCGACAAGTTCCAACTCCCGCAAGCCGCTCAAACTCTATTAGCCCTGCAATGGCCAGACTTTTTGCTGCCTCCAAATCAGCTTTCTTTCTATGCTTGGATTGCCTTGTTTAGAGGCTATCAAGAAGGTGCATTTTACCCGACGCAGCATTTTGAAGATGTCATCAATTCTTTAGTTAAAGTCATTGAATTCAACGGGGGGAAAGTTCTCTTAAACCATGAAGTCACGAATTTTAGGGTAACAAACAGAACAGTAACTGGTGTTGAAGCGATGGATTTGACCACGCATCAAACCCATGAATTCACGGGAGACACGGTGATTTGCAACCTAGATCCGAAAAGAGCGGCCAAGATGATAGGAGAGGAACTGTTCTCTAAAAAAGTGCGGCAGAAACTCAACTATGAGTATTCTGCATCTAACTACATGGTGTACTGCGTTGTCAAAGATATCGATCTCCGAGACTATGGATTTGGCAAGTGGAATACGTTTCATTCCGAACATCTGGATTTGAATGAAGCTTTTGCTCAAATGTACGATAAAAATGACTTTTCTCGTCCGAGTTTTGCAATTACCACACCTACTTTACTGACGGAAGCGCGGCGGGATTGTCCTGAAGATTGTCAAATTGTTGAATTTCTGACTGTTGCTAATTACAGCTATTTTAAACAACTTTGGGAGAGCGATCGCAAAGCTTACAGACAGAAGAAACAAGAGATTCTGGACTCGATTTTAGATGTGGTTGAAAAAGACTATGTTCCGAATTTCCGCAAACACATGGTCTTTCATATTACCGGAAGTCCGACGACTAACGAGCGCTTCTGCTGGTGTCCTAACGGTAATTCCTACGGTTCCAGCCTGACGCCGCGCAACATGGGAGTCGATCGACTAAATCATGAAACATCCCTCAACAATTTCTATTTCTGCAACGCCTCCTCGGGCTATCCAGGCTTTGCACCGACATTTTGGACGGGGGCGCTACTTTATCAACGTTTATCAGGCGATGCAATTTTAGGCTAAGGAAAATTAGCAATTGGTTATTTTCCTGTTTCTCTCGTTCCTTGGCAAAGCCAAGGAATAAATTTCACTCTTCCTCTGCCTGCTCTTAAAAATCTCTCGTTTCTGCTCTCATTATCTCGTTCCTTGGCTCGGCCAACGAATGAATTTCTGGAGGCTCTGCCTCCTCTTAAAAATGACGAGGCACAGCAAGACTGAAATGCGTTTCCAGGTAGAACCTGGAAACGAGAATTTCTTCTTCTTCCATCTTCCATCTTCCTTCTTCCTGACATCCGTTACATCCGTTACAGAATCCGTTGCCGAACTTCCTTCTATCAATCTAGGAGTGAACTATGAGAATTGCAATTGTTGGGGGCGGAGCCAGTGGTATGGCAGCAGCCTACTGGCTCGATAAACAGGGGCATCACGTCACTGTGTTGGAAAAGCAGCCGATTTTAGGCGGACACATTCGGACTCTCAATAAAAATGTTGCCCCAAATCAATCAGAGTGCAATGAAATATTAGAAAATGGGGTGCTGGAATTTCCGACGGTCTTTTACAATTTCGTGGCTTTTATGCAGGAGCTAGGCGTTGAATTAGAACCCGTGCAGATTGGTTCCGCGCTGTTTTTTAAAGATGGCACCCACTTTTTGTCTGCGGTATCTATCCGAAAGAATTTCACCGGAATCCAACGGCTGATCGAATATTTGCGACTTGATAGTCTCTACGCTCGTTCGGCTGGATTTATTTTAAAAATGCGGTTTGCCAAACAGCACGATTTCTACGATGTACCCCTTTCTGAGTCTTTGAAAAGCTCGTGCGTCCGCAATTATTGGCTGAAGTTGCTGACGATGTACAGCTACTCGATACCGTTTGAATTGCTCGACAATTTCCCGGCAGAATTAGCGATGCCTGTTTTGCGCGAATATGCCTCGGTCAACTGGGTGAGGATTAAAGGCGGGGTGTATTCTTACATTGAAAAGATTTTGGAGCGATTTAAGGGCGATATACGGCTAAATGTGGAGATTGCCAATATTTTTAGAAGTGCGGATGCTGTAAAAATTGTGCTTTCTGATGGGGAAATCCAGGAATTTGATAAGGTGGTTTTTGCGATGCCACCCGACCAAGTTATGAGGCTGTTGTCCGATCCTACGGATGCGGAAAGGAAGCGGTTTTCGGCGTGGAAAGCCAATTATGCAACCACTGTACTGCATTCGGATACATCAATGTACGATCGCTACGGTATCCGCAAGTTATCAGAATTTGATTTTTTCGAGACTGACAAAGGGTGGGGCTATAATGCGAGCTTGAATCAGCTTTGTGGCATCTCCTCGCCACGAGAGTACAGTTTAGCTTTTCAACTGCAGGAGTCGATCGCCCAAAAGCACATTATTCACATTCAGAAACATCACACGCCGCTGTACACTGTCGAGTCTTTTCGATATCGAGATGAAGTTATAGAGACTAATGGTGAGAACAACACTTATCATGCGGGAGCTTATTTGGGGGATGGTTTGCACGAAGGAGCCATTACCTCTGCTTTGCGAGTCGCGAAATTAATCGGGTGAGCTCAATTGTGATGCTACAAACTCTCGCAAATATCAGTAAATTTCTTGCCGGTGCAACACTCTCACAAAAGTAATGATGTCTGCATCAAAAGTTAAACTAATGCGAGAGCCGTCCACTCGGATGAGAAATTAATTTTTGGCGTTCCCTAAGCTGCGACACCACGTGCTGCAGTTAAGTAGACATCATTGCTCAAAGATGGGGGCATTGTTGATCCGGCTAACTGAGTACCCTCAAAGTTGGTTCCCGTGAATGTTGCCCCCCTCAAGTCGGCTTCACTCAAGTCTGCATAGCACAGCCTCGCCCAATCGAGGTTTGCCTGCACCAAAGAAACTCCCACCAGATTTGCCCTGGTTAAATCTGCTCCCATCAACTGGACGCCCCGCAACTGAGCCCCGCTGAGATTGGCGGCTAACAAGTTCGAGCCTTCCAAATTTACCCCGTTCAGTTTGGCTTCGCTCAGGTTGACGCCATTGAGATCCGTCCTGCTCAGGTCGATGCCATTGATGTAAGCTTTGCTGAGATAGATGCCTGTTAGTTGAGCGCCAAACAGCTTTGCACCGCTGAGTTTTGCCCCTCCGCAGTTGGCCCAGTTGAGGTTGGCTCCCGTGAGGTTAGCGCCCCGCAGATTGATGAACTGCAGGTCGGCTGTACATAAATTGGCGTTCCAGAGGATAGCGCTCCGCAGGTTGCTACCGATGAGTTGAGCGCCACTCAACTTTGCCCTGGGGAGTTTTGCTTTGACGAGGAAAGCTCCGCTGAGATTGGCTTTGGTAAGCTCTGCATCCGCTAGTCTGGCTTGGCCCATTTTGGCAAAACTCAGATTTGCCCTGTAAAGGTTTGCGTCGTTTAGTTCTGCTTTGGTCAGATGCGCCCGACTCAGGTTAGCTCCCGACAGGTTAGCCCTCGAAAGGTTTACCCCTACCAACATAGCTCCGCTGAGGTTTGCTCCGCTTAGGTTTACGTCAGCAAAGTCTCTGTTTCCATTTTCGTACTCTTTGAGCAGCTCGGTTACTTCCATACGGGTCACATTCCTAATAGCGGAAATTTATCTAGAAATAAACACTCTTTATAAGTATTTTAGCTCTAACCGAGCGGATGCGATCGCACTTTCAAGAAAGCTGACAATTAACTTTATATTTATACATATACTTTGTGCTTTTTCCAGAGCCCCGACCGTTTTGAGGTCATAGTCTGAAACCCTTGATTTATCGTGGGTCTCTAGTGTGCTTCGGCAACCGTTGCGATCGTACTGAGATCGGTGAAACCGTTATTCTCAATAGGTAAGCCATCAAACACTGTCCGAATGATTAATCAATACTAAAATAATATTCTTGTTGTCCACTGTGACTAACAGCTTTTTTAAACGGAGACTGCAAATTTGTTAGTTGTGTTTGCTTCAGGTGTCGGGCAGGCTGGCATGGTCATATCTCCATATTTTGATCTACTGTCATTTTTCCGGAAAATTAGATGTAAAACAACAGCTTAATCAGCGAGAATTTTTCTCGGTTGTCTCGCAGCAGTTATACGATCGCGCTTTTCAATATTTCCTTTAGTCGATCGGGGTTAAAAGGAATTTCAGACATTCTATTTCTGAGGAATTTATCGATATGCCTAACGGTAGAGGGTATTCGTTCAAAAGCTAGCCGATAATATAATGCAGATGGTACAAAACTAACAGCGACTAATATCTGTATACGAGTACCCCCTCAACTGGCAGTTAGGCAAATGTGTCCATCTATGTTATGCTGAGTCAAAATTGAGGAACGATCATGTCAAAAGAAAGAAAAAGCAACAAAGAAGTCAAAAAGCCAAAGAAACAACCTGATGGTGTTGCTAAGCCGAAGGATGACAAAAAAAATTATGGTAGCACCGAGGGCCGCAAGTAGAGATAGCTGCGACTATCGGGATTGTGATTAATTTTGTTCAAGTGTCATGACTATTGATTTTTAACAAATTTAAATATCCTATTTTGGGATTATCCGAAAACAGGTTTATTATATCTAGGGAATATGCAGTGCTAAACCCAAAGTATAATGAAATCTGTTTTTAGCCATGAATATGAAACCTTCCGTTGCTGTATGATTGCGGCTCGTAAAGAAGCGCAACTAACTCAGGAGTCTGTTGCTACATCTCTTAAAAAGCCCCAGTCTTTCGTAGCCAAATATGAAAACGGTGAACGTCGGTTAGATGTAATTGAGTTTCTGTTAGTTGCTCGTGTAATTGGTGTAGATCCTTGCGATATTATTAGGAAAATTTCACAAAAAATATCTGAAGCATCTTGTGAGAGCGAGATATGAATACCCAAGATGTAATCAGACTTGCCTCCCAATATCTAGATCGCTTATCGGGTCATACTTTCGACGTTTTAGATGTATCTAAACCTGTCACCGTAAATGCAGCGGTGAACCTCTCTAAAGTGATCTCAAAGCTTTCGTCCTTAGTCGGAAATTTAATCGAATTTAACACCGTTGAATTCTTGAATCAACAAAATGAGTTCGCTGAATTTGGAAAGTGGCATAGGCAAGATCCTGGCTTTCCAGATACTATTTTCCTCGGCATAGTTCAACCAACGCCAGGATTAGAAATTAAAGCGTGGTTCCCACTAGCAACAGAGATAACAGCACGTTTCAAAGATAGTCAAGTCAAAATCACTTTAGGTTCGATCGGACTCACGTTACTATCCTGGCATGGCTACCCGATAAAATCATCTATGGCAAGCCTCGCATTCTTGATGTGTGCGTTGTCTCTGGTTTATCGGTAGCTGTAGCGAGAGATACCCACTATCACAATCCGCCGGATTATCTTGTTTTAGAGCCGGAAGATACAACTCAAAGAACAGCAAATTTGCAACAAACAAACACCAGTGGATATAAATTCCAAGGCTCTGCAGAGGAGTTTTTAGAAGCTGAGAAAATAGTTGATTCATGGGGTAATCAAGGAAAAGTCTACAAACCAACTAGAGAGTATCAGCGCCTTCTGCGGGAGCTACGGATACGCTATGAATATAGACTAGATACAAATTTTGCAAAGATGGACAGAATTGTACATCCAGGCATTGAAGAATTTAAGCGACGTGTCTACAATACTGAAGTTTCCGGTATGACCGTTGGTCGGTGGAATAAGCTTTTATCAAGTCGCCTAGAAGGCAGCATCAAGAAATCCCTACAAGATTATCTACAGATTAGAGAAGAGAGTATTGATGAAATTATTGATTAAATCTCTGTACACCATAGTAGAAATAGTCTGGGTCTATCTCGCAAGAAAAGGCTTTTCGTTTTAGTTTACGTGCTGACAAAGCTGCAGTGAAAAGTCCACCAAAAGGTTCCCATATAACATCGTTTTCATCGCTCGATGCCTCAACAATAAGGTTCATCAGATCCAGAGGTTTTTGGTTGAGATGTAATGCTTTCCCAGAGAGAGTTTTAACTCTCTCATCGCCCCGTAAAGCTTGACGCTCCCAAACGTTTGTAAAACCGTGAGGGCATCTAAATTTCGATCGCATCTTGCTCCATTCTTGTCCCGTTAAAGGCTGATTGCCATCCAGTGAAAAGTATGGTTTTCCTTGAGGACTACCATACTCATTTGCATAGTTCACTAGCCTTTCAAACATCTCGGTCGGAGGAAAATACCACAAATGCCCTTGATCGAAGTATTTCCTGGTTGCTGCATCCACTACCCCGCAAGCATCGTTGGCTCGTCGTAACGGCAACCCAGAGCGTTTCCACTCTCGCAATAACCACCTCTTTAAGGTAAGTTCATTAACTGTGACTTCTCTGACGTATTGAACGCAGACTTCTGTCACGACGGGGAACCTGCGAATTTTTTGTGTGTTAACATTCCCTGCGATATGACCTTTTCCCTTGTTCCAAATATTGGAATTGACATAGCGCCAACCATACTTCTCTAGAAGTGGATGCACAACAGCCCAACCAATCTCTGAATTCCAAAACCAGAGTGTTGTGCATGGCATGGCTGCTTTTGACCATGCTTCGATATGAGGTTGATACCAATTAGGTAAATCAATGCGATCGGACGTGTCTCCTTCAAACCCAAGAATACCGTAAGCTCCATCTGAAACGATGACAGTAGGTCGCTCCCACTTCTCGTAGTGTTGGAGACTATCGCCCAGATATAAAGTAACGTATTCGTCACTCCATGCAGAAAAATTCAAGTTGGTATTGAGATTAGCTTTTTTTCCACGACCAACAGTGCTAGTCGCCTTGCTTTTTAAGATGCTGGGAGAATTCGCTTCAGGGTTACATCGACTCATTTGTTGATTTACGTGGTTCTAAAAATTCAGTAACTAATACCTTATCCTATTTTGGGATATCTGGTTGGCAAGACCCGTACAGTGTCGAACCCTAAGAGACGACAGCCTCAGTGTTTCAATCCCTAATAGGGATTTATTGTGATTGTGGTAAAAAAGAGCTAAGAGCTCGCTCAACCCAACAAATCTTCAAAGGTAACTCTGGTCGCTCTACCCAGCTTACAAAAATTTTATATTTAAGTGCAAATACTTAACTTTACTAAATATGTAGGTAAAAGCACAAAATGATGACTAACTATCTATCACACAGAAAATTGTGATATGATACACAAAATTTCGATCGGTGTCAATTCTACAGTCAAGAAACTGACTCGATATCAATTTTTTTAGGATTGATAAAAGGTAATTGCTCAACCCCCTTGACAAGAGAACGAGATAGACATTAGATAGAGGAATGAAAAAACTCCCTGACCTA